>CAMVIX010000004.1 GCA_947167695.1 uncultured Clostridiaceae bacterium | reverse complement strand
TGAGAGTATATATGAATGCTCTAGAAGATATGTATAAGGCACATCCAATAAGAATAGATATAGCAGGAACAAGCCAAACGATAAGTCACATAAACAAGGAAATTTTATATAAATGCAATAAAACATTCTACCATCCATCAAACACGGCTATGGTAGTGTGCGGAGACTTCGAACCACAAGAAATATTAAATGAAGTAAAAAAAAGATTAATCCCAAGAGAAAATCAATCAGAAATAAAGAGGATAGAGACACAGGAGCCAGAAGAAATAAACAAAAAGGAAAGCACACAAAAAATGGAAGTAAGTATTCCGTTATTTGTAATTGGATACAAAGATAAAAAGCCAAGAAAAGATATAATTAAAAGACATATAGCTATTCAAATATTATTTGGGATAATCTGTGGCAAGAGCTCCAGATTATATCAAAAACTATATGATGAAGATTTGGTAAAAAATGAATTAGATTATGATTATGAATTTGCAACCGGGTATGCACATGCACTAATAACTGGAACATCAAAAAATCCAAAGAGATTAGAACAAGAAGTAAAACAAGAAATAGAAAGATTAAAACAAAACGGTATAGGACAAGAAGATTTTGAAAGAAATAAAAAGAAGCTATATGGAGACTATGTAAGAAGCTTTAACGATGTATCAGAAATAGCAAGGACATTTCTATCAGACTATTTCAAGGGAATAAATAGTTTTGACTATTTAGAAGAATTTGATAGCATTAATAAAGAATATGTAGCTGAAGTATTAAAAGAAGTGTTCAACGAGGAAAAAGAAGTAATTTCAATAATAGAAAACTGCTAAATTCGAAGTGATGTATGTGCTTTGTTGTGCGGGCGACTACTAGTCGACCCTACATGAAACTAAGAGCTATGTTAATTTGTCATAATTTGTAATTTACAGACGAAAAAAGAAAAAGATTACAAGAAAACCTTATAAAACCAGCATAAAATGTGGAAAACTGACATACGAAAATTGCTAAAAATGCACATTTTTTATTGACTAAGCGATAAAACTATGGTATTTTGTATATAAGGTTTGAAACAAATGAGAAAATAGTAGAAAAGGAGAGTGGCATATATGATAAATGACGAAATATGCAAATTAAGAGACGAACTAAACAAAGCAATAGAAGAAGAAAAAGATTATGAAGCAATTTATAAGCTAAGTACAGACTTAGACAGGCTCATAGCTAAGTATTACAAGGAAACTAGTAAGAAACAAAAGAAGGATAAAGTCTTAAGCATTACTTAAAAAATATGCTTAAACCAAAGGGGACAGGTTTATAAACCTGCCCCTTTTGGCTCGCCGTTGTCATTACATAGGAAAAATCGCATTTTTTAAAAGTGTGAGCCAACTGGGGACATTCCTTCGAAGAAGGTGTGTCACCTTGGCTCACTTATTTGCCTCAAAAATACAGCTTTTTTTAAAAAAAGTTGCATTTTTTCGTAAAATGTGCTACACTTAATGTATATATATAAAAAGGACATATTAAATTAAAAAATAAAAGGAGGAATTATTATGTCAAAAAAATTAACAAAAACACTTGCTATTATAGCTATGGCACTTATAGTATTAGCAATAGCTGTAACACCAGTATTTGCATCTATAGATTTAAACTATGACCAAGTTACAATTAATAGTGAGCATGGAAAAACAGCAGAAGTTGCTGAAAGCATTACAGGACAAATCTTAGGTGTTGTTCAAGTAATAGGTGTAGCAGTTGCAGTAATTATGCTAATTGTTTTAGCTATTAAATACATATCAGCAGCTCCAAACGACAAAGCAGAAATCAAAAAACATGCTGTTGTGTATGTAGTAGGTGCGGTAGTATTATTTGCAGCAAGCGGAATTATAGGATTAATCAGAGGCTTTGCTGGACAAATTAATGAATCTGTAACAACAAGTAGTCTAATTACTAAAGCTTAAGATTAAAATTTTATAAGATAAGACTGCATAGAATTAATGTTTTATGCAGTCTTATTTAAAAACGAGAGAGGAGGAGACAACATTATGAATAATAAATTTTTAAAAATTTGTTCAAGTATTCTATTAATAATATTAATGTTAAGTTTGTTTGTTACACCAGTATTTGCAGACTATTTAGACCCAAGCACAATTACACCTTCCGACCCTAGTGGAGTAGCAGGAAAAGCCCAAACAATAGCAGGGCAAATTTTAGCTGTGGTACAAGTAATAGGTGTATCAGTGGCTATAATAATGCTTATTGTCCTTGCAATTAAGTATATATCAGCAGCTCCAAACGACAAAGCAGAAATTAAAAAACATGCTACTGTATATATAGTAGGTGCAGTAGTATTATTTGCAGCAAGCGGAATTCTTGGAATTATAAGAGGTTTTGCAGAGCAAATTAAATAAAGGAGGGTAAACAATGGATTTGAGTAAAATTTGCAAAATTTGCATTTCTTTTTTAAGTGTAATTGTTATTCTAAGCATAAATACTGTTTGCATTGCACAGAGCGACTTCTTAACACCACCAAATCCACAAGATAGTGCTTTAATTGAACCTACAAGAAACATTGCGGGGCAAATTTTAGCTGTGGTTCAAGTAATAGGTGTGGCTGTAGCTATAATTATGCTAATTGTTTTGGCGATAAAATATATGTCATCAGCTCCAAATGATAGAGCCGAAATTAAAAAACATGCAGTTGTATATATAGTAGGTGCAATTGTATTATTTGCTGCAAGTGGAATACTTGGAATTATAAGAGGCTTTGCAGAGAGCATTGGTGATGGCAGTGGAACAGGTAGTACAGGAGGAGCTGGAACAGCTCAAACACAAACAACAATACAAGAAACACCAATACCTACAATACCACTTCCACTTGATGATTAGAGCAAAAGAGAATATTAAAGAAATAAAAAAACTATCTACAGGGTCATTATAGATGGATTATCAAAAATTGGAGATGATGTAACTATGAAAAAAACTAAAATAATAACTTTATTATTTATACTATTTTTACTTATTGGCACATCTGTTACATATGCAGTGGATCTTTCACCACTAGACAATCTAAATACAAGAACAGATATAGACGGGAAAATAGATTCTATTAGAGGGAATGCAATTGCAATTATGCAGGTGATAGGTGTTTCAGTAGCTGTTGTAATGTTAGTAGTTGTAGCAATTAAATACATGTCATCAGCTCCAAACGATAGAGCCGAAGTAAAAAAACATTTAGTTCCATATGCAATTGGTGCAATATTCATTTTTGGCTCAGTTGCCATAGTTCAAATTATTAAAGGATTTGCTGAAAATGCATTCTAGTACCTAAGAGGGGAGTTGAGCATATATGAGTGGAATAGATAAACCACAATTAGATGGGAATTTACTAAATATGTTAGGTGGCATTATAGGTGTTATTCAAATTGTAGGAACAGCTGTAGCTGTGGGAGCTAGTATATATTTAGGAATAAGATATGTAATGGCGAGTGTTGAAGAAAAAGCGGACATAAAGAAAAAATTAATTCCTTTTGTTATAGGAGTAGTAATTTTCTATGGGGCAACAGGTATAATACAATTAATAGGAAATATAGCTAAAATGTTTTGAAATATTACATTTTAAAGACAAAAAGAAATTTTTAAATTTCTTTTTGTCTTCTTTTTTTTTATAAAAATAAAAAGAAATCTACGGAAATAAAGCACAGAAAAAAGGAGAAAAATGTAAAATAAAAAATAAAATATTACAATTATGTTACAATTTCATTTCAAACCAAAAAAATAGCAAAAATATGTTGAAAAAAAGCCTAAAAAACAGTATAATAGTATTAAGTATAATTGTATTCATAAGGCAATAAAAAAAGCAAATCTAAAGGGTAATTGAAACATATTTCAAAGAATTTTTTTGATGGTAGAAATTGAGGTGAGTTATATGAAATATTTAACTAGAACAATAGCAATCTTTGCTATTTTCCTAATTCTATTTACAATACCAAGCTATGCAACATCATCACTAGACTTCGGCACAATAAAATCTCAAGTGGAAGGATTTGAAAGCAGAGGCAATTCTGGAGAATCTTTGATTTCAACTGAAGATATGAATCCATTAGTTAGCGGGCTAGCGAACATACTTACAACAATTGGAGTAGTTATAGTGCTAGCAGGTTTGCTCATTATGGGCATTAAATACATGGTGGCAACACCTGATGAAGCAGCTAAACTAAAAACAAAAATGGTGGGTCTTGTTATAGCAGGCGTAGTAATTATTGGAGCCTATGGAATTTGGACATTAGCTATCAATTTCTTTGATGGTATAACAAACGGAGGAGTTTCTTCTGGAGGTGGCACAGGACGGGAGTGGCACTGCACAGGGAGCTAAATCTCAAGTACAAATGGATAAATAAAAAAAACAAATAAAACGAAGGAGGAGCATATGGGTACTTATTACATACCACGTAATGTAAAAGGAGAGTCGAGAATACTTTATATATTCTCAGTAAAATCACTTATTACAACTTTAATTGGAGGAGCTGTAGGATTTCTTTTCTATATTATTTTTGCTATGATAGCTGGCCTTCAAACTTTAGGCTGGATTATGGTAGGAGTTTTTGGAGTGATTGGATTTGTAGTTGGAGCTGTAAAAATTCCTACAATTGCAGGACTGCCAGTTACTAAAAAAATTGGAGGAGAGTCTATAGACCAGATAATACTTCGCTATATGAAGTTTAAGAAAACAAGAAAAATATATGTATATACAAAGGAGGAGAAAAAAGATGGAACTAATTAATATGCTAACAATGATTTTGCTAATTCTTATTGTACTTACACTTATGCTTGCAGGAGTGTACTTAATAATGTCACTCCGTAGCAAAAGGAAAAAAGAAGAAGAGGATACTAAGCCGAAAGAAGAAGCAAACAATACATATAATGGACTTCCAAAAGAATCTATATACAGTTTTATGGAATTTGATGAAATCAAAGACAGTATGATTGTAAGAAAAAATGGTCAGCAATACGTAATGGTAATAGGATGCCAAGGCGTTAACTATGACTTGCTTTCAGAACAAGAAAAAATAGCGGTAGAAGAAGGATTTATACAACTATTAAATACTCTTAGATTTCCTATTCAACTATATATTCAAACAAGAAGTCTAAACTTAAGAGACATTGTTGAAGAATACAAGAGAAAAGTAGATGGATTTAGAAGGCAAATTGATGCCATTGATATAAAAATAAAAGAAGCTAGAGACAAAGGCGATGAAAAGGCAGCCCAAACACTTGAGTTTGAAAGAAGAAGAAAAGCAAATGTTGTAGAGTACGGAATGGATATAACGGACTATGTTGCTAGATTAAGCTCTAACAAGAATGTCTTACAACAAAGAACATATATAGTAGTTTCATATTATGCTGCTGAATATGGAGCAACAAGTACATATGGAAAAGAGGAGATAAGTAATATTTGCTTCTCTGAATTATATACAAGATGCCAATCTATTATAAGGCTTTTAGCATCATCAGAAGTTGGAGGAAAAATATTAGATTCAGAAGAATTAGCAGAGCTTTTGTATGTAGCATATAATCGTGACGCATCTGAAACACTTCAACTATCAAAGGCATTAGATGCACAATATGATAGTCTATATAGTACATCAAAAGACGTACTTGAAAAGAAGAAAGAAATGCTAGATAAGGAAATAGAAGAAAAAGCAGTAGATATAGTAACAGACAGCTTGTTAGAAGCAGATAGAAGAAATAGTAATGTAACAGAAGAAGAAAAAATGAAGATGCTACAAGAAAAATCACTTGAGCTGTTAGAAGAATACAAAGACAGTATAGATCCTCAAATTTTTGAAGAAGCAAAACAAGAGATAAAAAATAGAACGAAAAAAACAGCCAGAAGAAAAAGTACAAAAGAGTAAAGGAGGATTGAAGAGATGAAGAAAAAGGATAAAAGAAAAAATGAAAACAAAGTAGAAATTGTGGCAAATGCAAATGGACCAGAAGAGATACTAAAGAAAAATGCCAAGAACTTAAAAGACTTAATTGCTCCTGCTGGTATTGATGTTAGCCACACAAACCATATGGAAATCATATCTACAAAAACGAGGTATGTTAGAAACATGATAGTTGCAACTATACCAAGAATGTGTACCTTCCCAGAGTTTTTAAGAGGAATGTATACATTTGGAGATGCAAACATATCAGTATTTATAAATCCAATAAGTGAAAGCACTTCTCAAACAGAGCTAAATAGAACAATAAACGAGCTTGAATCTGAAAGATTAGTTGCATTTGATAGGGGAGATATAAACCGTGAAAGAATAGTAGCACAAAAAAGGGCAGAAGCAGAAGAATTACGTGATGAAATTGCAGCAGGGTTTAACAAACTATTTGCATCAACTATAATTTGTACTTTATTTGCATACAGTATGGAGGACCTAGATAAATACACAGAAATGCTATCCTCAGAAATGTCTAAAACATTAATTGGTATGAAATCTGCATGGGCAATACAAGAAGAAGCTTTTAAATCTAATATGCCATTTAATGAAAACAAATTAAATAAAGAGCATACATTTGATAGACGTTCAATGGGAACAGTATTCCCATTCTTTACATCAGAGGTAGGACATGAGAAAGGGATTCCACTTGGATTTAACAGGCAAACAGGGCTTCCAATATTATTTGATAACTTCAGCCCAACACTTGCAAATTATAATATGGTTATATTTGGTAAGTCTGGTGCAGGTAAAGGTGTTACAATCAAAACCTTAACATCACGTTCAAGTGTACTTATGGGAATTGAAAGTTTAGCACTAGATGCTGAAGGAGAGTATGGAGTTGTAGCGGATGCCTTAGGTGGAGTAAATGTAGTAATTAGTCCTAACTCAAATACTGTTATAAATCTTTTTGATATAGAGCCAGAAGTTGTAAGAGATGAAATTACAAGTAGAGAAAGAACAGTTTTAAATGTTGAAAACAAAGTAGAAGACGTTACTCAAGCACTTCTTACAATGGCAAGAGGTAGTACAAGAAGCACAGAAGTAAATGAGCTTACAAAACAAATTATTGCAGAATCTGTTGCACAAGAATATGCTGCAATAGGAATAACAAACAATGTAGAAAGCTTATATGCGGAAAGCAGTTATAAAAGCAATGAGTTTTTAGGAAGAAAGAAAAAAGAAATGCCAACTATTGGTTCATGGTACAGAAGACTTATGAACAATGCACAAAGCAATGATAACCCAGACTATAGATTTCATTACAGTTATTTAAGTAAAGTTATGAGACAATATGTACGTGAATATGACGGACAAATGGCATATTTTGATGGACAATCTACATTTGAGCTATTAGATGGAGTACCATTTATAAACCTTGATATATCACAACTAGAAGAAAGATTTGCAAGGCCTTTAGCACAGCAAATACTACTTTCATGGATTTGGGAAAAGTATGTTAAGAAAAATAGTGAAGATAGAGAAAAAGCTGCAAAGAAACGTGTGCTTATAGATGAGGCTTGGATGCTACTTCCATACCCAGAAGCTGTAGACTTTTTAAACACAATGGCAAGACGTGCGAGAAAAAGAAATGTTTCACTTGCAGTTATGTCACAGAAATTCCAAGATTTCTATGAAAAACCAGAAGTACAAGCAGTTCTTACATCATCAGATACAAAATTATTTTTAGCACAAGATAAATCTGAAATAGAATATATAAAAGAAGTATTTAAATTAAGTGAAGGTGAAGCATATTTCTTAACTACATGTAACCGTGGAGAAGGACTACTAAAAGTAGGAGAAGACACAGCAATTATAGCAATTAGACCAACTAAAAAGGAATTTGAATTTGTAGAAACAAACCAAAACAAATTAGCAGAAATGAGAAAAGAAAAAGAAGCAAACCAGAAATAAGGGAAGAAAGGGGTCGCTGACGAAAGCGGCCCGCAAAAAAATTTAAACCAACAAGAAAGGAGAACCATATGCCAAAAAAAGCCATTACAATTGTATTAATTATATCTGTTATGTTAAATTTTTTGCTATGCAATAATGTAATGGCAAAAGATATGGAACAGTTCAACCAGCTACAAGAAGGAAATATAACTACATCGTATAGTGAGTTTACAGGCGGATCAAGGAAAACACAGACAGGTAATGCTGGTATTTCAGAAAGCAGTTCAAGTGTGATATACACCATATTATCATTTGTTATAGCTCCAATTCCTCTTGTAACACAAGCATTATTAACTCTTGCAATTATGCCAGATAATGCAACTAAGATTCAAATTTTTACAATTGAAGATATGCTTTTAGACAAGTTCGATTTATTTAATATAAATTATTTGGATATTGACAACATAACTGGACTGGGATTAGATGGACAAGTGCCAAGTAATACGAACAAAATAATCAAACAAAATGTAGCTAATTGGTTTTTTGCAATTAGAAATTTTTCAATTGTAGCTCTGCTTGCAATACTAATTGCAATTGGAATATTAATGGCTGTTAACACGATTGCTTCTGAAAGAGCAAAATATAAACAAATGCTAATACATTGGGTGGCAAGCTTTGCGCTTCTTATGGTTTTACCATATATAATGTCTGTGGCATTTACTATTAGTAAGCAGGCAGTAACTATTGTAAAAGATGTTGCAGCAAATAGCATGAGTAATAAAACTTCAAATTCTGCGGTAGAGCAATCTGACGGAATAAATTTTGAAAAGACATTAGTGTTTGGAAAGATAGATAAAAATGGAAATAACTATGAAGGAATGATACAAAAAATACAGAAGTCATCTGGACTAGAACTATTATCACTAGTGTTGGTATACTGCGTACTTGTGTATTACCAAGTAAAATTCTTCTTTATGTATTTAAAAAGGATGCTGGCAGTAGGCTTCCTAACTGTTATTTCACCACTAATTACTATTACATATTCAATAGATAAGGCAAGGGATAACCAAGCACAAGCATATAAAACCTGGATTAAGGAGTTTTTGGTAAACGTGTTCATTCAGCCACTTCATGCTCTGCTTTTTGTAATATTTATGGGTTCAGTTTATGGAATAATGGAGAAGGCACCAATTCTTGCAATAATATTCATAGCATCACTTTCAAGAGGAGAGCAATTAGTAAGAACAATATTCAAAATTGAAAGGACAACATCTATGGGCTTCTTGAGAAGAAGAGGAAGAAGGTAAGGTGATTTAAATTATGAATAAAAGAGCAGTTGGAATTGCTATTATAATATTGATTATTTTGGTAATAGGATTAGGTATTGCAATTTTGATAGTTTCTGGTGGGGAGAAGAAAAACACCGTAGCTTCTGTAGACTTTGACAGCCGGAAACACTATAGAACAAACACCAAAAGTAGATGTTAATATAAATTATGAAAAAGAAAAAGTTCCAGAAATGAAGATAGAGGCAAAAGAAATAAATGAATTGATTTCAAATGGGTGGAAAGCAGGTGTAGTTTCATTTGGAACAATAGAGAGTAGATTTGAAGATTATGACATTTATTTTGATGAAGGCATAGAAGTAAAAACTTTAGGAGCAAAAGTCTATAACATTATTTTTACAGAAAAGTATGCTGGAAATATTATAAACGGATTTAAGGTAAATGATACAAAGGAAAAAATTCAATTTAGCTTAGGGAAACCTACATTTGAGGATGAAAATGTAATTGGGTATAAAGGAGATAAAATTTATGTGTTTTTCTCTCAAAATGAGGTTTCCGTATACAGAGTAGAAGATGACTACCAAACAGAAAAATTTCTAGAAATCGTAAACGAATTATATGAAACAAAAAATGCAAATACGTTTATAAGCAAACTAACAAACCTATGGCCAGATTATGATGAATTTATGCACACGGAAAAAAGTGTAACTCTAAAATATTCTTTAAAGGGATTAACCTTTAAAGTAAACTCAGATAGAGAAAATGGACTAGGAATATACAAAAACTATGGAGGCTATTTAGCAAAAGGGGTAACACTAGACAATCTAACCGAAGACAATATGCCTAAATATATGTATATGCATCTGGATGAGGATTTAATATATGAGACAGAAAGAATTAGAGTTGATAATGTAATTAGTAGAGAACTTGAAGATTACAAAGCAAGATTATATTTTGCCGAAGGTGATGGATACAGAGAATTCAAAGATTACTGTTTTTCAAAAAAAGAAACAGACAAATTTTTTATACTATATAACTCGACAGATGAAGATACTATTTACAATATAAGATTTGTTTCAAAAGATAGGGAAAACCCTAATTCAGAAATTGCGAAGAATGAGGCAATATATACATATGGATGGATAAATGATACTCAATTTGTATATTCAATTCAGGGTAAGGGCATATATTGCTACAACGCAAGAACTAGAAAAACTGTAACAATAATAGAAGGCAATGAAAATTTTGAAATAAAGAAGTTACAGGGGAATCAGTTATATTACGATAATACGAGCCTGCAATTAGTATAGAAGAAAGAAGGTGATGGAAATGGAAATATTGAAGAAGCTATTAATAACAATATTAATAGTTACTATTATAGTGCCTTTTATGCCAGTTCCATCATCTTATGCAGCTGACGATGACCAAAAGATATGGTCAAACTCTGAACAATATGAATATGTTGAAAAGTACATAAGAGCATATTTACAAGAGGCAAACAATTTTTATGATGTTTTGGTATATGACAAAGGAAATAGTTCGAAATGGGTTATTTCTTATAAGCAAAATGAGCTACCTATTAGTGAATTAGGAACAAGCAACGGCATAAGAAAACTTGAAGGCGGAAAAACTGGGCCTGCATACGAAGATTCACTCGTGTTTGTATGTAGTGTGTTTACAGCAGCTATGCTTCATCAATCTTTAGGAGTGGAGCTATCTGGCTACAGTTGGGCTTCATATTCAACATCAGATAAAAGTAATTTTATAATTTTGGATGACAATGATGAATTGCAACCAGGAGACGTTATAAGAAAAACTGATGCCGGGCACTCTATTATATATGTAGGTGTGGACCCTGCAACTGGTGAGCACCAATTAGCAGAAACTGGTGCGTGGGGTTGGAAAGTACAAGGCAAAAGTGCTTTTGGATATACAAATTTGGGTAATCTTGCAAAAAATGAAAGGCTCACTGTAGCAAAATTAAAAACAGCTACTGTAGGTACAAAGACATTTAAAAATATTTATGTAAGCAGACTAAGGCGAGATGTCGTTGATGCTGCTTGGCAAGGAGTACCGGACCAAATTGTTATTCAATGGCCGAGAGGAACAACAAGTTATGTTGATCCGAACGATATTAGCAGTGTCCACTATGGTGGAGGCAGCGGCGGTTCGTCTGGCTCTACTGAGGAAGGCGACAACACAGGAAAAAAAGGAAACTTCGATATGTCAGCTGCACTTAACGGAGATGTGCTTATATATGAAGGAATTCCAGAATCTATTGGTTCTGGAGGGGTTAGAAACAACTTAAACGAGGTAATAAACAAAGTAGTAGACTTTTTTAAAGATATTATAAACTATATAATAGGATTGCCTACATTAATAGTAAAAATACCTCTTATAGGACTAGCTAGAGCAGTTGAAGTAACAGTAACAGCAGCTGCAAGAATTGTATCAACAGAAAATGGAAACTCAGTAATAACAATAGAAGATATTATATTTAATAAAGTACCACTATTTGATATAAATATATTTGATTTCTCTGAAGCAGGAGGAATAAAAATAGATAGCCAGAACTCACAAGGCTCAGAAGTAATATTAGCAGTAAGAGAAAATATAGCAAATTGGTATTTTGCATTTAGAAATTTCACAATTGTAGTTTTACTTGCAATTCTTATATATCTTGGAATAAGAATGGCAATAACAAGCATAGCTGAAGAAAAAGCACATTACAAAAGAATGCTAGTAGACTGGTTTGTAAGCTTTTTTATAGTGCTATTTATACACTATTTTCTAGCAATAGTGCTATCATTAAATGAATTTTTAGTAAACTTATTTGCTAAACAAATAACAGAATTAACAGATACAGGAAGTATATATGAAAGCATGAGAGTATTAGCCTATAGCATGAAATTTACTGAGGGCTGGTATGGAACAATAGTATACATAGCATTTGTATGGCTAATGGTAAAATATACATGGAAATACGCAAAAAGGATGCTAAGTGGTTATATTTTAATAATACTATCACCGCTTGTATCAATAAGCTATGCACTAGATAAGATAAAAGATAATCGTTCACAATCTCTTTCAAAATGGATGAAAGAAGTATTGTATACTGTGCTTATTCAATCAGCACATGCACTTATATATACTGTATTTGCATCAGCGATAATAGTAAATATTGCAAATAGCGGAGATGATATTTGGGTATCTGCAGGACAAATTGTATTTTTGATAATATCAGTTAAATTCATGGACGTAGCAGAGGGAATGTTTAGAAACATATTTGGATTTGAATCCTCATCTATACTAAAAGAAACTATGGATTCATCATTTGAAATGTTTGCAAAATTTAAAATGATTAGACAATATGTAAGAGGTGTTAGAACAACAGGTAGAAATGTACTAAAATTTGGAGGAATTACAGCAAGATTTGCAGGAAGACATATCCCAAGGGTTCAGTCAAAAATAGATGTAGTAGATGAATTTACAAAATCCTATAGAGCAGCACGTGACGGCGAAGAAGTAGAAATTGAAGGCGGAGGCGGAATGCTTGGAACAGAAACATCTAGAATGCTTGGCACACAAAGAAGTGAAAGAATAAAAATAAGACAAGAACAAGATGCAAATGCAAAAGCTGCATTAGGTGCAAGTAAGGGATTTGTAAAAGGTGTTGGAACAGCACTATATAATTTCCCAACTAACCCTATGGTATTTGTTGCAAGTACAGCAGCAAGTATAGGACAGTTTAAAATTGTATTAAAAAAGGCAAACAAAGGAAGAAAAGATTTTAGAAAAAATCCTATTGCGGAGAGTAAGAAAGAAAAACTTATTTTAAATTTAGACGGTAAATCAACTTTACTTAGCAAAAAAATAACTGAACTATATGAAAATAAAGAATCATTACTTGCAAAAGCTAATGATCCAAATGCTACAAACAAGGAAAAATTTGAAGCAAGAGTAGCAAATAGCGTTATTATAAAACTATTTAGCGAAAGAAGTAAAATAATAAGCAAAGAATCTGTAAAAGATGCCATGGAGGAAATGGTACTTAAAACAACAAAGAAACGGAAATTCAAACCTAGAGATGGCAGATTTATATGAAACTTTAAAGATTAGCTTTAACAATAATACAGAAAAAGTCACGTCAAGTAGCGATACAGAGGATGTTAACTCAAATGAAAACATAGAGATTATTGATGAGCAGAAGTTTTATGAAAATGTAAAAGAAGAATTACATAAGCTACTATTTAATGTAGCAACAGGAAAAAGTGATGCCATTGACTTAGATAAAATACCGGATATAGCACAAAAACTTAAAGCAATAGATGAAAAAATTGAAACGTTGGAATTAACAAATGAAGAAAAACAAATTTTACGAGAGAATGCTTATGATATTGAAATTGGGAAGACTTTAGAGGAAGAATATAATCAAACAGATATTATTAATGCATTAGACAGCGCTTCTGTTGCAGATTTAATCATAAATGCAGCAAGCAAAGAGGGTACTCAGGAAGATAGAGAAATTGCGTCTGCCGTAGAAAAAAATATAGACAGCGAAAAACTTACACAAACAGTTGAAACTGCAAGAAAAGACCAAACAATATCAAGAGAAAGTTTGTATACAGAAATAGAAAGACGTAATCCAAAAATTAGAATAAACAAAAATCAAGCAGAAACAAACTTGAGACGTGAGGTTGCAAGGGTGCTTACAAATAGAGCAATGAACAAGCCTGAAACAATAAATATCGTTTATGGAAAAGCATTAGAAGGATTAGAAAGCAAGATAAACTCTGTAACAGGAGAATTTGGAGCAAGACTTTCAGGGCTTATGCTAGAAACTGAGCAAAGACTTCAAATAGAAAATGAAATGGAGCAAGAACTTGAAAAACAGATAGAGGAATACATAAATGATGACAAGCAATATGAGCAAATTCTAGAACAAATTGAAGAAAATCCAGATGATTTAGCAAGCCTTACAACAAGAGCTTTAAATGATGAAGGCTCTATACAAAGAGACTACGAGGAAAAGCTAGAATCTAAGCCTTATGAGGAAGCAATTGACGAAGAGCTTATAGTAGATATGCCAGAAACTCTAGAAGAATTGCATGAATTTGCTGAAAAAATACGTAGCAAGGTAGCGCAAAATAATCCTCAAACTATTCTAGTACCAAAATTTGGACAAAATATTGAAGATGGATTAAGCCAAATTGAGACAATTATAGAAAGTGAAACTGAAGAGGATGTAAGCATAAAAAATCCTATAATAAGTAACTTAAATCTAACAAGCCCGGCAATAGAAAAAATAACAAAAGAAATAAAAGAAAAACATGCAAAGGGAAAAGATGCTAGGCAGATAATTTATGATAAATTATCACCATATGCTAGAAGACAATTAATGCATAGCAGTGCGTATGTTGAACCTACAGAGGAGGGTAAAAAAGAAATAAAGAGATTTGAAGAAGCTTTTGTTATGACATCAGATTTAAGAGAAACTTATGCACAAACTGCAGAAAGACTTGGCACAGGAACAATTGAGGAAGTAGTAGCAAATATACAAAAAAATGCATTTAAAAAATCTAAAAAACAAAATTAAAGGAGGGGGAATATGAAAATTTCATACAAAAAAATAATAACAGCAATATTAGCAATAATAATATGCTTTAATTTCATATTCCCTAAACTCGTATTAGCAACGGAAGACGAATCCGAATCAGCTTCTGAAACCTCTAGCGACTATGATGAAGAAAATGGCATAAAACTCCCAGGAATTTTAGATACTGTTTTTGGTGTACTTACATATATCCCAAAGCTTACTTTGCTAGCTCCAGGGCTAGTTGCAAATAGCGTATTATCATTAATTGCTAATGTAGATTCAAGTAAAGAATGGGAATTCGTTACTTTAGAAGACATACTATTTAATAATGTAGAGCTTACAGATGTAAATATATTTTTGAATGAAGGCGACTCAGACGGAGTGCTTTCAAAAATAGGAGATAGTGTTGCTGGTTGGTATATGGCATTTAGAAACCTAGCACTTGTTGTATCACTTTTAATGTTATTATATGTCGGCATAAAAATGGCATTAGATAATTTTGCACCAAGTAGAGCAAAATATAAGCATATGTTAATAGACTGGGTAAAATGCCTGGCATTAATAATGGTTTTAGATTTAATAATTGTAATGGTTTTAAATATTAATACAGCAACAGTAAATATGCTAAAACCAGAGGATATTGGAAACGGAGAAGAATACACGCAGGCCATATTTACATGGGCATTTGATATTTCCCTTGTAAAAAGTTGGGGTTCTGCAATAATGTACAGTATTTTGGGAATTATTTCTTTTTCATTTTTAGTAATATACATAAAGCGTATGTTAATGACATGTTTTTTAGTAATGATTGCTCCAATAGTTGGAATATTCTACTCATTAGATAAAGTTGGAGATGGAAAATCTAAAATTTTAAGTACATGGCTTAAAGAATTTTGCTATAATGTGCTTATACAGCCATTTCATTGTATAGTTTATATAGTATTTGTAGGAACTGCAATGAGGGAATTGTACAGTAGTACAGAAAACCCGCTAAATTTTAAATATATGGTAATAGCAATTACGTGTACTATTTGCATATTTATGGGAGAAAAAATAATAAGAACAATCTTTGGATTTACAAAATCTCAAAGTGTTGCTAAAAAGCTATTTAATGCCACAATGATATCTAGTGTAATAAATAACGTAAAACAAGTATATACAACAAGAGCAGGAAGTATAAGCGAAGAAGGAGAAGACCAAACGCCAGCTATCGCACCATCAGGCAGAAAGACGGAAGATGTAATAAATAATATGCCAAATAAAACGCATCTTAAAGAGGTACATACTGGTGAAACTGAGCAAGATAGTGCTAAGCCTATATTTAAATCAAGAAAATCGTATACAACAAGCAGTGAAAGCACAAGCGATACTACAGTAGTAGAAAACAGCAATTCGAGTGTAATACAACCTGTAATAGTAGGTTCTACCTTACCACAAGGAAGTAATACTAATGATAAAGGGGATAGTACACAAACAAAAACACAAAACCAAAAGCCAGAACAAACAAGCCAAAATAAAAATGATAGGACAAGTAAGAAAGATAGAAAGAAAGACAATGTTACACTATTTATAGAAATGGCTGATGATTATAGAAACGAAGTAAATCCAGACATGACAGACGAACAACTTGCACTAAAAACAGAAATTATTAGAAAAACTAGCTTAAGTGAATTACAAAAAAGCAAAAATATAACAGATATTAGATATAAAATATGGATAACTGATATGGAAAATGTTTTAAAAAACAGAGGAATAGAAGAACCAGGAGATTACATATATAAGGTTATAAAAGATAGAAAACAAATATAAATTAAAACAAAGAAAATCTAAAAAAGGAGGGGAATATGAAAAGTATATTAAATAAATTTCTAATAATATTGATACTATTTGTAATTACAGCTAATTTTGTATTCCCTAATATTGCTTTGGGAATTGATAGCAATGCAATTATGGTAGAAAAAGAAGGAGAACCTGTTGACCCACTTGAAACTCTCCTACTTGGACCGTTAGATGGAATTTTAGGATTTTTATTATATCCAATAAAACTTATATTTGCAATTCCAGCAATACTTATGAGATTAGTAACTTCAGCAATTTCAGCAGATGCAGATTTATATTCAATATTTTTTGATGAAGTGGAAATTTTAAAAATAAATGTGTTTGAAAATTCTAGTGACCAGGCTGTAGCACCAATAAGAGACGCAATTGCAACTTTTTATATGGCTTTTAGAAACTTAAGTATAGTCCTATCACTCGCAGTTCTTATTTATATAGGTCTTAGAATGGCACTAAACAATGTAGCAGAAGAAAGAGCAAAATATAAAGCCTGGCTTGTAAATTGGTTGGCAGGTTTTGCACTTATTTTTGCATTAGATTTTATTATTGTATTTACAATTAATGCAAATTCGTGGCTAATAGAAATTATAAAAAGAGGTGCTGAAAACTATAACTCAGACTTTAGCTCTTTTATAACAGAGGTACGAGACCAAACTTGGATGATTCCTCTTACCAAAAGCTTTGGTTCAGCTGTAATGTATTTTGCATTTTCACTTATGGGACTGATGTTTCTAATTATATACTTAAAAAGGATGATAACAGTATCATTTTTGATAGTAATTGCACCACTTATAACTGTTACATATTCAATAGATAAAGTAGGAAACAATAAATCCGAAATATTAAACACCTGGCTTAAAGAATTTTTATATAATGTGCTAGTACAGCCTTTCCATTGCTTGATATTTATAGTATTTGCTGGACCTGCAATGCAGATGTTATTTGAATCTGGCTCATTTAATTTCGGGGCTATGATATATGCAATAATACTGACATTTAGTATATTCCTTGGAAGATCACTAATTAGAGAAATATTTGGATTTGGAGCCTCTAGCAGTTTAACTCAAAGAGTAGCTGTTTTTGCAATAGCACAAAAAACCTTGAGTAATATAAAATCTGTTGTAGCAATTAAAGATGCAAGAAATGAAATAAGAGCTAAGAAAGCAGAAAAGAATTTAGGCGGACTTAAAAATTATGAAATGTCCGATGGAGAAAAATTAACTGGGGCAAAACTTGTAGACAATGTAGTTGAATTTAGAAAGCAAGAAAAATATGAGAAAAAGGCAGAAAAAGCAGCTAAAGATGGCAAAAAAATGCCTGAGCACCCAACAAAGAAGAAATCTATGCCAAGACGCAGATGGCTAAAAAATGCACCAGCACCAATAAGAAATGCGGCAAGGGTTGCTGGTAACTTTGTAGCATCAACTACTGGAGCAAAGCAATTAAAAGCAACCGTTAATAAGCATAGAAAAAAACGTCGCGCACCGTATAAGCTAACGAATAAAGAAAGAGCAATTGCAATCGCGCAAGATTACAGAAAAGATGTAAATCCAGAAATGACAAATGAAGAATTAGCAAATGAATTTGAAAGAATTAGCAATTCAGATATAACGGAATTAAATGGTAAAGAATTAGGCTTCTGGGCAATTATGCAAGAACTAAAAGCAAGATATGGTTTAGATGATATTGAAATTAAAGAAGCTATAAAAAACGGCACTGGGACTCTAAGAGGCAGAAAGTGGCGCTAGAAAGGTAGGTGATAGACAATGGCAGATGGAGATAATAAAGAAAAAACAACAAATGATAGAGCAAAGCAGTGGGGGAGTACAATTGGGAATATAGTAAAAGTTTTAAAATACTTTAAAAATCCAATAGTATGCTATATTGCCATTGGCATTGTTATCATACTTCTAGCAGTTGGCGTAATAAGTTATTTTCTAGCAATACCAGGTGCAGTACTAGGGAAAATATCAAAATTCTTTGACAGCATTTTTTCATCAGTTAATAAATTATATGTTAGTGACAGCGATATAAAGGATTTATGTAATTATCTGGAAGAAATGGGATATGACCTAGAAGCATATGGATTTGTAGAAGAAATAACAAGAAGCGGGGAATACACATATCAGGACGAAGAATTTAATAACAATCAACCAACAAGAGGAACAATAGAAAGCGTAAAAAGTAAATATTTAAGAGCATATTTAATGGCAGAAAAAAAATCATATTTAATTGCTAATAATGAAAATTACAATTTTGGAGAAAGAATATTAAGACTTTTAACAAATGCTGGAGAAACGGAAGTTGCCACATTTGAAAGCAATTGTTTAGATATAGCAACAGAAAAAATATTTGACCAAATTTGGCCTGTAACAGGACAAATCCCTGAAACTATAGAAAAAGGCTTACAAAAAATGTACGACCATAACGGTGATAAATATGTAATAAAGGAAACTTATTATAATGAAATAAAGAGTAGAACTGATAGGTGGTTATGGCTACCAACTGAAAGACTGGAAGAATATGTAACATACAAGGAATTTTATGAGACTGAAAAAAGAGAAAAAATAAAAGAGATAATATGTGCAGGATTAAAATATAGTGATGTATATGAACAGTCACTAGATTCAATGGATACTGCTTATTACATCAAACTCATAACTAACCATAAGTTAGCTATTGATTTTAGTGTCCCAGAAAAAATACAAGAAGTTAGTAGATATTTATATGGAAAACAGTTGATAGAATTGCTAGATAATAAGACTGAACTAGAGCAATTAAGAGATATATACTACAGTATCACTCTTTCAGAACAAGACAATGGTACCGGATTGATATTTTTGGAAAAGAATACAAATGAGAATGTAAATTCCGATGGAACATGGCAATATAAAGACGGAACAAAACATAGTGTAGAAGTTAATAAAACAGGGAGAGTATTTATTGTAAAAACAAAATTACAGAGTGATAGTAGCTTTTTTAAGCAGCTTTTTGGAAATGAAACAGAATATTACTATGACTTAAATGGATGGACAACAAAGTATGGCAAGCCGGTTGAATTTTTAATAGCAGTACATGCGGCAACAATGGCACCAGACTTTGCATATAAACTTGCAACAGAAGGAGCAGTAGACGCAAAAGTTCATGTAGACCTATTTCCTGTAGATATGAAAATACAGCTTGTAACAGATGAGGAAGGAAAAACATCTGCGTTAGACGTATTAGATGGAATCGATAATGAAGAGAGTATTATAAGTTATTGTAAAAATGTACTTAGTGAGGCATATGATGAATTATTAGGACATGCCGAAGCAAACTCTCCACAATGGAACTATATAAACAATAGAAAAGAAGAGATGCTTGCGGCAAACAGCTTAAAAAGTTTAATTGAAATAGTAAAAGAAAACACACCAACTTATATGAGCGGATTTAATATATATTCAGCATACGATTCAATAAAAAATGTTACAATAAGATTTGTGACAGGCAAAAGCTATACAATAGATGAGCTGTTTGGGGATGGACAAATTTATGATAAGATTAAAGAATGGGAAGAAAGTGCTGTTTCTACAGCTACACCGTATATTACAAAAGTAGTAAACCATTGGTTTAGAAACAACTATTTTACTGGAATAGACGACGAGGATATGAAAAACTCTATAGCAAGAATAGAAGAAATGATAGACAATGTACAAAGTATTGCATCTATCAATATAGAGCCAGAAGATGAAAGCATAGAAGCATTAAAAAGCAATGTAGAAGCTGCAACAAATGACAAAGAAAAGCAAACATTAGTATATGACTACATAACAAAAATTACAAATGATTGGCTGGGAACACAAAATTCACAGGGAAAAAGAGAAGGTGGACACCTTGAATCTGCTGGGCTTGACGAGGAAACAAAGCAAAAAGTCGAAAATGAAATAATTGCAGCATATAGAGAAGTTACATATGGAATTTCAGGAGGGGCATATACAGTTCAAGCAAATGAAAACTTAGACCCTGTTGTATATAGTGTAAAGGGAGTAATGGACAGAGGTGGATTAAGCGGTTATAGCGATACTGTAAAAGGCTTCTTAGAGGATCTTTATATAAAAGAATTAAGGCAAGTAGATATGGTTCAAATATACAATCCACTATTTGAAGACAACTCACGATATATTCGTTCTTGGTTAAAAGATAAATACTATATATACAATGGAGAAACTAATAATAATTCAAATGTAGAAGGTGGAAAAACTACAGGAGTAGCCTTAACAGACGAGAAACTTATTGCTGGAAAACAGTTTATAGATGGAGCAAAAGCATTAAAAGAAATAGAAGCAGAAATAGAAAAATGCGATTCAAGATCAGATATGGTATATATGCTACGCGACTTAAAACAGTTATTCGAAGACTTTGAATTTGACCTAGAGAACCAAAATATACCAGCGGAAAAAGTATTGGATAATGTATTTCCAAACTATAAACCATACACATCTTGGCCATCAGTATACGAAAAATCTGAAAGCGATTGTACAAAGATGATATGGAAAGGTGGCGGAGGAGATCTAGTAGCACCAGCAAATTGCACAGTAGATGCTGTAGGTACAGATTCAAATGGAAAACAATTTATACAGCTAAAATTTACAGACGATGATGAAGAAGGAACTACAGTAGCAGACATGATTTTGAGAATAAAAGCTGATGTAGGCACAATTACACCTGGAGTGTCAGAAGGGCAAATAGTTGAAAGAGGAAAGACAATTGGTTCAGTAAACCCTGGCACATTCATATTTGGCGAAGGAGAAGACGAAGAAACAAGCGATTCAATGGTAGTTTTAAAACTAAATTTATTTACTGCAACAAAGCAACTAGTAAGAGTAGAAGATTATATGACAGTAGAAAACAAAACATATGATGAACTGGGCACAGAAGCAAATTTATTAAAAGGCCTATTAGCAAGCGAGTTTGAAGGAAACTCATCAGATACAGCAAGACAAGCAGAATATATTGCAACGCTAAATACAGTATTTAATAAAATACTATCTCCATATACAAAAAATGCATCTAATATAGCAGATGTTTTAAACAATGCAGAATATCATGGATACTTAAAATATAATTCAGGTTCAGCAGGCGACAATGCAATAATAACGTCTACAATAAAAAATGTATTGTCAGGTATAGACATTACAAAAGAGCAAACTTTAATTGGTGCAACAGGATATTATGGAGCAACTGAAACTCAGGAAGATGGAACATATGAAGACCGGAAGAATTAAATATAAAGAAGTAGAAGTATATTATGATACTGTTTCATCAGATAAAAAGGAAGATTTCATATCAGAAAGAGACAACACTACGATTAAAGTACAAGTTGGGCAAAGAGTATTTGGAGTGCCAGAAAAGGAATATAGGGCATATCTAGGAGATATGTTAGAGAAAAAACTAAATGAAATAATCTATCACTTTAATAGTTCTCAATATGTAGAAGGCTTTGGTCAATATGAAGAAATACTTGAAAAATATAAAGCTGCAAAGGAAACAATAAAACAATACTATATTGCAGGAACATTCCTAGAAGAATGTGGAGGAATAACGCCAACAGACCTTGGAGTGGTAACAAGTATTATAAAATCCGATTTATCAACAGAAAAAGAGAAGGTGGAAGGAGAAGCTGGTATTGGAGGAATTAACAAAGTAACAGGATATACTGTAACAGAAAACTTTACACTTATGGCAAATGCAAATTATCTAGTTAAGTGGAAATTTACATATACCGTAGATAATGAAGGCAATATGAGCGAGGTAGAGGCAAGTGAAATAGAAGCAGTAAAAAATCCAACAGCTGAGGATTTTCTAAAGAAGGAGGAAGCAAGTGAAAATGAAGCTGAGTAAAAAAAGTATAAGAATAATATTAATTATATTTTTAATAGCGATTGCAATATTGCTCCTCCTCATAGGAATTTTGAAAAAAGAAACTAAGGAAGAAAAACCAGAAGAGATAAAGACAGTACAAACAGATGACAATACAGTGGTTACAGAACGCGTAAGGAATCGCGGAGAAAAAGAAAGAATGCAAGTATATCTTGCAGAATTCATTAAAAACCTCGAAAAAGGTGAGTATGGGAAAGCATACAACAAGCTATATCCTGAATTTAGAGAAAACTTTTTCGAAACAGAAGAAGGCTTTAAACAATATGCAAAACAAAACTACTCTAGCTTAATGGCAGTTGAATACGAAGATATACAAAGGCAGGGAGCATACTATATTCTAACAGTAACAATAACAAATTTAGAGGAGCCTTTAACTACAATAAACCAGATGTTTATTATTCATGAGACTGGATTAAACGAATACCAAATTTCATTTCAAGTAAAAGGAAGGTAAAATTATGTTTACAGACTTGAGACTAAAGATTATAAACTTTTTAAAAAAATACAAATATCATATAATCTTATTTCTAATATTTTGGGGGATATTGATTGTAATTAGTCAAATTCTTACAAATACGAAAAATGATGTGCCATTTACAACATTTGAAGTTTATAAGCCTGTAATAGATAACGGACAAACAATGCCAGAAAAATGGCAAGATGATATAGAAAGTATTATTGATGAATATATAGGGTATTGCAATAGGAAAGAATACGAAAAAGCATATAACATGATAAGTAAGCCATGCAGAGACAAAATTTACCCAGATTTAGACAGTTTCAAGGCATATGTGGATTATGTATTTAGCAGCAAGAGATTATACACAATAAAAAATTACTCAAATAGAGACAATGTATATATTTACAGGCTAAGAATATTTGAAGACATAATGGCAACAGGCCTTACATATAGTAGTTCATTTAAATACTTTGAAGAAAAAATATCCTTTACAGAAAAAGATGGAAAGCTCTCAATGGGAGTAAAAGGCTATATTTCAGAAGAAAATCAAAATGGCTTATATGACGATAAGTATATTAAGATAAGCATAGCAAAAAAATACACAAGCTTTGATAATGAAATTTATACCGTACAGTTTAAAAATAAAACTGAATATGATATAGTTATATCAGAAAATGGAGAACGTGGAGAAATAGAATTAATCACAGCAAATGGAACGATAAACAGAGCAGTTGATGAAAACTGGACAAGCATACATATTAGCCCAGGAGATACTGTATCAATACCAATTAGCTTTACAAAATTTTTTGATGAAGGAATAAAATCAACAGCAATAAGATTTAACAATATAAGAGTTTTACGCTCATACTCTGAAGATGAAAATTTAAAACAGCAGGAATTAGAAAATGCTGTAGATATGTATAGTGCAGAAGTAACATTGTAGTAAGGAGGGAATATGAAAACAATAACAAAAAAAGCAATTATTTCAATATTAACAGCATTAATACTTATAAATAGCATATTCCCGAGAATAGTATTTGCTGCTTTAAGCTCTAATGAAATTGAACAGAAATTGCATGAAGTGATTGATTTATTGGTTTATGAAAAGATAGATGAGCTATATAAAAATGGGTTAAATGAAGATGAAATTAAAAACCAGGTTAATATTGCTTTAAATTCATACAATTTTACAACAGATAGTAGAGAAGTTGCAGTAGAATTTAAAAATCTTTTGATAAATCAAGAACTAGATCCAAGTAGCTATGATGGGGCTGCTAGAAGCTACATTGGTAGTATTAATTTAGACAATTATATAGACGAGTACAAGGACAAACTTCAAACAGAAGAAGAACCAGTACCTACTGTTGTTATACCAGATGCACCTCTTACAGAAGGTGAAATACAAAGTTCAATAAGACAATGGGTAGAAAATGAATTAGATAAATATAATACTGATGAGGAAAGAGCCAATTTTTTAGAAAGATTTAGAAATGATTGGGAAAACATTGTTATAAACGATATTAAGCTAAATATAGACTATAACTATGTAGATAAGGATAGGGTAGAAAATATTGTAAATAGTGTTGTAAGCGAGCACGAATATATAGAGTCGCTATATAAAGTAATAGATGAAAGCACTATAACTTTAGATCAAGCAAAACAAATGTTAAACAATGAATTAAGTGCACTTAAAGTACAAAAAGAAGAAGAATGGAAAGACTTAGATGAGGCAACTAGGCTACAAAATTTAAAAAATTACTTTTTAGGACTCGCAAGTAGCACAAGTGGAGAATTCTACGAAAAGATAATAGAAATTGCAAATAAAATTAGACCAACAGAGGACAGAGAAACATTTCTAGGAAGTCTTTATAGTTATGTAGTTTCATGGATAGAAAGAGCTTTAGGAAATACAACTACAACAGTTGATGCTATATTTAATTTATTCTCCATTACAGGAGATGCTTTAGCAGGGATACTTACATATAAATTTAAACTATTACTAATAATAGTTCCAGGTGCTATAATACAGCTTTCAGAATCATTGCTTGCAAACATTGGAAACAACAAGAGCTTTGCATGGATCACCTTGGACGATATATTCTTTAATAAGCTACCAATACTAGACATAGATATATTTAATTTTGATACAGCAGCTGGATCAGACCTAAACACTGATAGCTTTAATCCATTACTTGAAATAAGAAGAAATGTTGCTGGCTGGTATTATTCAATAAGAGTATTATGCATAGCGCTTGCACTTGCAGTTCTAATATATATTGGAATTAGAATGGCAATTTCAAGTGTTGCAGATGAAAGAACAAAATATCAAAAAATGCTTAAAGACTGGCTGGTAGGGTTTGCATTATTATTTGTTTTGCATTATATTATTATTTTTGTAATCCAGCTAAATAATGGAATTATAGACGTATTAGATAAGGCAAGGCAAACTCAGGAAACACAAATAACGCAGGAAATGAATACAATATCGAATATTGGTAATATTACAGACCCTGTTACAGGAGCGGTAACTGATGCAATACAAGGAACAGACATACAATCTAAATTATTAGGAGAATCCTTTAGCCCATTTTTCTCCAAAGGTATGGGCTCAGCACTTTTATATGTAATGCTTGTTGCAATGACATTAGCATTTCTAGTTATATACATAAAAAGGTTTATAACACTATGCTTCCTAGTTATGATAGCACCAATAATAACAGTAACTTATTCGATAGACAAAGCTGGAGATGGTAGAGCACAAGCTCTTGGTAAATGGTTTAAAGAATTTGTATTTAACATATTAATTCAACCTTTCCACTGCATAATATATATGGTATTTTTACAAAATATATTTGCAGTAATAAACAATTCTGTAGGAGTATTGCAAATAGGAAAAATATTCGTAGCAATAATAATGCTAGGATTTATGTTTAAATCTGAAGATATTGTAAAAGAAATTTTCGGTTTTGAAACAAAGAGCTTGGGTTCGGCAGCAGTATTAGGTGCTACAATGCTTAAAAATGCACAAAAAGTAGGAGGAAGAATTGCAAAATACGGCAAAGGAGTCGATCCAAAAAATGCCGGAGAAAAAGCAAGCGCTATAAAGAATATGAGAGGTCCAGATGGGCTTCCAAGCAACGCAACAAGTGTACCTGTGCAAAATCAGCCAAACTTGCAACCTGCACAAAATCAGCCATCACAAGCAGGTAGCGGTAAACCTACGCAAGGCCAAATCTTTAAAGATGATTTAAAAAAAGCATGGGATGCAAATACTGGGAAAACAGCAAGAAATATACGGTGGAAGAAT
Source organism: uncultured Clostridiaceae bacterium (assembly GCA_947167695.1). GTDB lineage: Bacteria > Bacillota > Clostridia > TANB77 > CAG-508 > UMGS1754. Next base: position 25,032 of record CAMVIX010000004.1, on the reverse strand, counting down.
GGTAAGTGCAGCTATAGGCTATGGATTAACAGGAGAGGGCACAGCAGCCAGTGGTGCAGCTAGTGCATATAATTCAACTAAAAAGAGCGTTGACAATGCAAGATTGAAATATCAACTAGATAAGAAAAAGAACAGGATGCTTGATGCATATGAAGATTATGCAAAATACAAGGGCATAAACACAAAAGAGGGTAGAAAAAAGGAAATGCAGAGGCTACTTCATTCAAATATAGAAGACCTAAAAGATCCATCAGAAAGAAATATGGCAGAGCACATGAGGGTATATATGGATTCACTAAACACAGCAGGAGTAAAAGAAACAGAAAAAGCTATGTTTAAAGATATGGGAGACTACGAAGATGGATTAGACTAAAATCAATGGAACAGTATTATAGAAAAAATCGATTCAAATACTTGGCGTGAGCCAACCAGGGGACATTCCGAGGCCGAGGTGTGTCCCCTTTGGCTCACGTTTTGTACATTTTTTTAAGAATTGTGAATAAAATAGAAAAAAGTGGGAACAATCTACTAAATAAATTTTTAAGGAGGAATAGATATGTTTCACATTTTTTCAAAATTCAAAGGAAAATTACTTTGGATATTCACAATTCTTTTATTATTGCTATTATTATTTTGCACATATTCGGTTGGAATGCGTTATTATGAAAAAACAGATTTCGTAACAGGCTTAGTGACAGCAACAACATTAAATGTAAGATCAGGACCAGGAACTACATATAATGTCGTAAACCAAGTTTATAAAAATGAATACATACGTGTATTTGCAAAGGTTGGAAACTGGTATGTAATACAAACAGATAGTGATTATATTGGAGCAGTAAGTACAGACTATGTAAAACCAATTTACCCAAATCAGGCAAGTACAACAAATCAGAACACAAGCACAAACAATACTGCCAAAACAACAGGTACAGTAGGACTTACAAAAGACGAAAAAGAAACACTAGATTTAATAAATAAGCAAAGAACGGCAGCGGGATTGCAAGTATTAATTGTAGATGACGAAGTCCAAAATGTAGCAAGAGTAAAAGCAAAAGACATGGTAGAAAGTGGCTATTTTAGTCATACATCTCCAACATATGGTTCACCATTTGATATGCTTAAAAACTATGGAATAACTTACAAAACAGCCGGAGAAAACATAGCAGGAAACAGCACAAATAGCGGAGCAGTAAATGCATGGATGAACTCATCACGGCCACAGGGCAAACATATTAAACACCAGCTACAACTACACAGGCCTAGCAGTAGTAAGTAGCCCTAAATACGGCAAACTCTATGTCCAAATGTTCATTGGTAGGTGAGGACAATGGGGACACATCTTGTGAAAAGGGTGATTTTAAGTGAAGAGAAAAATTTGTATTATTATTTTGACTGTATTTATGCTGCTTTTTAATAATGCAGTTTTTGCAGATGAGTTTGAGGAAGATGACGATATAATAGATGCTGAGGAAGTACAAAAGGAAATTTTACAAACAGTTGCTGAACCAAGTAAGGAGCTAAACTTAAATTCCAAAGCAGTGGTTGTGATAGACAGAGAGTCTAAAAAAATACTATATGGAAAAAATGAAAATGATAGGCGTGCTATGGCAAGTACGACTAAAATTATGACATGTATTATTGCCCTGGAAAGTAGCAAGTTAGATGAAACAATAGTAGTATCAAAGCAAGCAGCAGCAGTAGGGGGCTCAAGGCTTGGATTGTCTGCGGGGGATAAAATTACTATGATTGATTTGCTATACGGATTAATGTTATGCTCTGGAAATGATGCTGCTGCGCAAATAGCACAAACAATTGGAGGAAGCTATGAAGGATTTAGTATTCTAATGAATAGCAAAGCCAAAGAAATAGGATTAAAAGAAACTCATTTTGTAACTCCACATGGTTTAGATAATGATGAGCATTATACAACTGCTTATGAGCTTGCTTTGCTTACTGATTATGCATTAAATAATCAAAAATTTAAGCAAATAGTAGGTACAAAGACAAAAAGTATCTTAATAAATGGGTATCAAAAAAATATAAATAATACAAATGAGCTCCTAGGTGTCTTAAATGGAGTAAATGGTGTAAAAACAGGATTCACCAACAATGCAGGTAGATGCTTAGTAGTTTCATGTGTAAGAAATGACATGAATCTTATTTCTGTTGTGCTTGGAGCAGATACAAAGAGATTTAGAACGAAAGATAGTATAAAAGTTTTAGAATATGCATTTGCAAATTATTCTCAAATAGATTTGAAAGAAAGGATAAATAAAACTTTTAAAGAGTGGAAAAGCCAAAATAGTGTTGAAATAATAAAAGGAAAAGAGCAATTCATTGCTCCACAAATAGAACAAATATTATTTGATAAATACCCAGTGAAAAAAGGAAAAGAAGAAGATATAAAAATAAAAATCGAGTGCCAGAAAGCACTAGAAGCTCCAGTATTTAAAGATACGCAAATTGGTACAGCAGAAATATACATAGGAAATGAGAAAATTCTAGAATTAAAGCTTACCTTGCCGCATACTATATATAAAAAAGAGCCAGAAGATTATTGGTACTCTATTTGGAAAACATTTAAAACTATACAGTGGCGTGTATCGCCAAACGGCACGCATCTATTACAGCAATAATTTTTCGTATAAATACTTGACATTCTGTTATTTTTTTGTTATTCTATTATTGTTCTAATTTTATATGCGGGAATAGCTCAGTTGATAGAGCGCTACCTTGCCAAGGTAGAGGTCGCGGGTTTGAGCCCCGTTTCCCGCTCCATGACTGAGAAAAGGGGACGGTTCTCTTTTCTCAATTCTTTCAAAAAAATGAGAAAAGAGAACCGTCCCTTTTTCTCACCTTTTTCTCAACATTTTCTTAACACGGCGCTATAGCCAAGCGGTAAGGCACGAGTCTGCAAAACTCTGATCCCCGGTTCGATTCCGGGTGGCGCCTCCAACGGGAAAGACAATCCGAAAGGATTGTCTTTTCTGTTGGAGCGGCAATTTGATGGAGGAATCGAAAGCCTGTGTCTGAACGAAGTGAAGAAAAAAACAGTCCAGTGGACTGTTTTTAAGGCGGCGGCCTTTGGCGATTCCGGGTGGCGCCTCCAACGGGAAAGACAATCCGAAAGGATTGTCTTTCTTGTGGTTTTACGTCAAGATTATATATTACTAAAGACTACAAGATATCTAAACAGATATGGTAAATAGTATAATAGGTGAAGGAAAACAGTAAAAAAATTAACAGATTATGTTGATTTTACACAAAAAATGTAATATAATTGTAATATAAGCCTTAAATTGAAAAAGAACTTTTTGAATATGAGTTTCCGTAAGGAAGACAGAAATGATAAAAAAAAACACAAAAAAAAACCATAAAATAGCCTATTGACATATCTTTAATATAAGTAGTAAAATAAAATATATAAATAAAAATTTAAAAGGATGGTAAGGGGATTATGAAAAGTAAAACAAAAATTGTGGCTGCAGTTACAACTTTTATGATTGCATTTTTAGCAGTCTTTATTGCTGTGCAATCATTTGCGTCAGATTCAATGTTTTTAAACATTGTAGGAGCTCGTGAGGGAAACGAAACTTATACTCTAACAAATTTAGACCCACAAAAAACGATATGGAAAATCGTAAGCTATGATAGCATGAATGCAGGCGATACTGCAAAATACGATTACCCTATTTATTGTGTTAATCCAGAAATAGGATTTGGAAGTGCTACTACAGCTGGAAACGACAGAAAAGAATACAACTTTTCTTTCAATATGAAGGATAAGACAGGACTAGAAGATAAATATAGAGATATAATTTCAGACCAAGCAAAATACAACTCTATATTGTGGATATTAGACAATATGTATTTGCCAAAACAAACTCCACAAGCAAGTAAAGAGCTTACAAAACAAATGCTTTATGATGCAGCTGGAATTACAAGAAATGTTTTAACAGATAATGATATTGAAACTGTACAACAGATGGCACTATGGTATTTTTCATCAGATAACGCACATTATCACTATGAGCCAGAAAACTTTCCGTCAATTGCATTAAATGGAACGCAGATGGATCATTTGCTAGCTGATAATGGAATTGACTATGATGCGAGACGTTATAATGATATGAAAAAATTATATACATACTTTATAACATCTGCTAAGGCTAATCAAGCAGTATACGGAACAGGTGATAAAAAAGCATTGAAAGTTCCTAATATTAGCTTTACTACACCTGCTGATGATACAATAACAAATATTGAAACAATTAATGATGTAGAATGCTTTGTAGCAGGCCCATATAATTTTAATGAAACAAATCATACCAAGTTACCATATACAATAAATGCACAAGTTCTAGATCAAAATGGAAATGCAGTAACAGGTTACTCCTTACTAAACTCTACAAAGAATGTACTTGAAAGTACAAATATAGATAAAACACTATTAGGAGAAGACTTTTATATAGCAATTCCTACAACAAACACTACAATTTCAAAAATAAAATTAAAGTTAAAATTAAGCTATACTTCAACAAAAGCAACTTTATGGACTCATAGTGATAACTATGCTACAGAACAGCCAGTTGTAATACCAGAAAAAGAACCACAGGAAGTTGAAATTGTAAAAGAAGTCATAGTTAAGAGACCATTATTTGATTTATCTTTAAGAAAATTTATAACACAAGTAAATGCAAGAGCACTAGATGTATCAAGAGAGCCAATACCAACAGCAGAATCTTTACAAAAATTAGCAGATGGAACAGCAACAACAGCTACATATGTACATCCAAAAAATCCGCTTTTGGTAAAAACAGGAGACCTAGTTACATATACAATTCGCGTATTTAATGAAGGTGAAATAGATGGATATGCATCAGAAGTAACAGACTATATTCCAGAGGGATTAAAATTTGTAACAACAAATAAAACAAATCAGGACTATATGTGGGAGCTATCTGAAGACGAAACAAAAATCACCACACATTACTTAAAATATAACGAACTAGATGATGAAAATTTAATAAAGAAATTTAATAAAGACACAAAAACATTAGACTATAAGGATATTAAGGTTGTATTTGAAGTAGTAGAACCTAATACATCTAATAGAGTTTTAAGAAATGTTGCTGAAATCACTGATGATTCAGATGCAAGAGGAAATGAAGTAACAGATAGAGATTCGGTACCAAACAATGTAGATTTAGACAAATATGAAACTGAAGAAATACCAGAAGACAATTCTTCATGGCAACAAGATGATGATGATTATGAGCCACTTGTATTACAATGGTTTGACTTAAGCCTTAGAAAATTTATAACAAAAGTAAATGCAGAACCAGTAGATGTTTCAAGAAATCCTGTACCAACAGCAGAATCTTTACAAAAATTAGCAGATGGAACAGCAACAACAGCTACATATGTACATCCAAAAAATCCGCTTTTGGTAAAAACAGGAGATTTAGTTACATATACAATTCGCGTATTTAATGAAGGTGAAATAGATGGATATGCAGAAGAGATAACAGACTATATTCCAGAAGGATTAAAATTTGTAGAAGAAAATGAAACAAATAAAAAGTACAAATGGGAATTATCAGAAGATGGCAAGAAAATTACAACAAGTTATTTGAAATTTATTGAGGGAGAAAGTGAAAATTTAATCAAGAAATTTGATAAAGATGCTAAAGCATTAAGTTATAAAGATGTAGAAGTTGTATGTGAAGTAACAGAACCAAACACATCTAATAGAACTTTAAGGAATATAGCAGAAATAAGCAAAGACCTTGATGAGAATGGCAAAGAAGTAGAGGACATAGATTCTACCCCAAACAATGTGGATTTAGATAAATATGAAAACGACACAATACCACAAGACAATTCTTCATGGCAAGAAGATGATGATGATTTCGAACCATTAATACTTAAGCCAGAAGAAAAACCATTTGATTTAAGTCTACGTAAGTTTATAACAAAAGTAAACAATACTAATATTACAACAAGAGTTCCAAAGCCAACAAATGAGTCTTTAAACAAATTAGCTGCAGGAACAGTAACAACAGCTAGCTATGAACACCCAAAGGACCCTATATTAGTAAAAACTGGAGATATAGTAACATATACAATTAGAATATACAATGAAGGTGAAGTAGCTGGATTTGCTGAAGAAATTACAGATAATATTCCAGAAGGACTAAAATTTGTTGTAGATAATGAAACAAACAAAGAATATATGTGGAAGCTATCAGAAGATGGTAAAAAAATCACAACAAATTATCTTTCAAAGGCTGTAAGTGAGGATAACTTAATAGCAAAATTCAATAAAGATGCAAAGACTTTAGACTACAGAGATGTAAAAGTAGCATTTGAGGTAATAGAACCAAACAGTTCAGATAGAACATTAATCAATATAGCTGAAATAAGTGAAGATAGCGATGAAAGTGGAAATCCTGTAGAAGACAGAGATTCAGTGCCAGATAATAACAAAGATAAAGAAGACGACATAGATAAAGAATATTTGGTACTTGGAAACTTCGACTTAAGCTTACGTAAATTCATTACAAAAATAAACAGTACTGAAATAACTAATAGAATTCCAAGAGTTGATGTGTCTGGACTATCTGATGGAACAAAACATACTGCTACATATACACATCCAAAGGATCCTATAGTTGTAAAAAATGGTGATACAGTTGTATATACAATTCGTGTTTATAATGAAGGAAAGCAAGATGGAACTGCAACCCAAATTACAGACTATATTCCAGAAGGTTTAAGATTTGTAGAAAATAGTACAATAAACGAAACTTATAAATGGGAAGTTTCAGAAGATGGAAAAACTATTACAACAGATTACCTTGCAAATAAGGAAATAAAGGCATTTAATAAAGAAACTAAGGTTTTAGACTATAAAGATGTTTTAGTTGAATTTTATGTAACAGAGCCAAATACTTCAGAGAGAATTTTAAGAAATATCGCTGAAATAACAAACGATAGTGGCGATGACGAAGACTCTACTCCAAAGAATGTAGACCTAGACAAATACGAAAATGAAGAAATACCAGAAGACAATTCTTCATGGCAAGAAGATGATGATGACTACGAACAAATTAAGCTACAATACTTTGATTTAGCACTTCGTAAGTTTATTACAAAAATAAATTCAGAAGATGTAACTACAAGATATCCAGTTGTAACAATGGGTGAGGACGAAAACTTAAAGTATACACATCCAAAAGATCCAATACTTGTTGCAAACAGCGATACAGTTATTTATACAATTCGTGTGTTTAATGAAGGAAATACTGCAGGATATGCAAAAGAGGTTACAGATGACATTCCTGAAGGACTTGCTTATCTTCCAAAACATGAAATAAATACAAAATACGAATGGAAATTAGCTGAAGATGGCAAAACAGTTTCAACAGATTATCTATCAAAAGAAAAATCTGATGAAAGAGAAGAAGACAATTTACTAAAAGCCTTTGACAAGACAGCAGAAATAGCTGATGGCAATCCGGATTACAGAGACTTACAAATTGCGTTTAAAGTAACAGAGACAAATCTAGCATCAAATAGAATAATCATTAACACAGCAGAAATTACTGATGATAGTGATGAAAATGGAAATGACATAGTAGATGAAGACTCTACTCCAAACAACAATAAACCTGGAGAAGACGACATTGATAAAGAATATTTAAAAGTAAAATACTTTGATTTATCGTTATTAAAATGGGTAAGTAAAGCAATTGTTACAGAAAACGGCCAGACAACTGAAACAAATACTGGACATACAGGACTTGAAAATCCAGAGCCAACAGTAAAAGTAGATTTAGATAGAAAGAACCTTAATGATGTAACGGTTAAATTTGAATATACAATAAAAGTTACGAACGAAGGTGAAATTGAAGGATACGCAAAAGAAGTTTCAGACTATATCCCAGAAGGTTTAAAATTTGTAAAAGAAGATAATCCAGGTTGGGAAGAAAAAGATGGTAAAATTGTTACAAGAAAGCTTGAAAACACATTATTAAAACCAGGACAAAGTGCTACAGTAACAGTAATTCTAACATGGATTAATGATGGAGAAAATGTTGGACTAAAAGTAAACATAGCAGAAATTAGTGAAGATTATAATGAACATGGATCAAAAGATATAGACTCTACTCCAAACAATAAAAAAGATGGAGAAGATGATATAGACGATGCACCAGTAATTCTTACAATAAGGACAGGTATTGAACCATCATATATTATTTTAACAGTAATATCTATAACAATTTTTGCTATAGGAATTGCATTAATAAAAAAATATGTACTTAAATAATAGAAAAAATTGATTTTCTCTTCAAAATTTAGTCAAATCTGGGGACAGGTTTATAAACCTGTCCCCAGATTTGCTAAATTTTTGTCCCCTAATTATTTACAACTAAAAAACATTATGTTATAATTTCTCTATAAAAAGATAAGTGAGGTAATAACATGAACCAAATATTATATGAAGATGTTGCTAGTAAAAAACAAGTAGATATAAAAAATATAATTAGATTTTTCAGCATAGCAATGATAGTGTTTGGAGTAATTACTATTGGATTTGGAACTTATGGAATAATTAAATTGGTGCAAAGGCAAGGACCCGTAAGCACGAATCCACCTAGCATCGAAACAAGTGTTGTAAATTCAAATTATGTTAGAATTGCAGTAACACATGATAAACCAATAGATAAAATTACATATAGCTGGAATAACGGCGAAGAAGTAACAATATCCGGAAGAAATAGTAAGTTTAAAGAAGAACTAATTGAAATGCCAGAAGGAAGAAATGTACTTAATGTTTGGGTTACAGATAACATAGGAATTCAGGGCTCATACACCAACACATATGATTCCAGAAATAGTGAAATAGACATAGATGAGCCAATTATAGATTTATCAACAGCAGGAAGCAAAATTCACATTATAGCTACAGATGAAAATGAAATAGCATATATAACATATAGATGGAATGAAGAAGAAGAAACAAAAATAGAGCCAACAGATGACAACAAAAAAATTGAAACCGATGTAGATGTTATAAAAGGAGAAAACACACTAACTGTAGTTGCTGTTGATGCATATAACAACATGGCTACAAAAACTAAAATATGTGATGTAAAAACAAAACCAACTATACATATGCCACGCCAAAACAGAGAATACCTAACTATTTATGTAACAGATGATGTAGGACTCGACTATGTAGAATATGAGCTAAATGGAAAGAAATACAAATGGATAAGTCAGCAAGAAAATGAAAAAGAATGTGAATATAGAATAGATTTGGAACTAGGAGACAATTATATCATAATAAATGCACGTAATAAAGAAGGAATAGATGCAACCACATTCTATGGAAAATGTACGTATTCATTAGACTAAATTAAAAAATAGCAGAGAGCAAAATATAGCTCTCTGCTTAAAGTGTCAAGAAAGGAAATACAATTATATGAGTATGCAGCAAGTGATAAATTTAATTAGTTTCTTTTTCATCTATTCTTTTTTTGGATGGGTGCTTGAAAGTGTGGTTAAAACTATATCGCAAAAAAAATTTGTCAATAGTGGTTTTTTATACGGACCATTTTGCCCAATATATGGATTAGGCGCTGTACGGAATGATGCTTATATTAAGTTCATTTCAGGGAAATTATATTTTAACATTTATTGTAAGCTTTTTTGTGTTTTCAGTATGGGAATACTTTGTGGGATGGCTATTAGAAAAATTATTTTCTACAAAATATTGGGATTACTCATTTTATAAGTTTAATATAAAAGGTAGAGTATGTCTAGTAAATTCACTTACGTGGGGTTTTTTAGGCGTAGCATTTACTGAGCTGATACACCCTGTAACCGTAGGTCTTATTTCAAATATACCTACTGCTGTAATTAATTATGGAACTCTTGCACTAGTTATCTACTTAGTAATTGATTTCTGGATAACTGTAATAAAAATAAAAGATATAAATATTAGCTTAAAAACATTAAGTGAAATTACCAATAACTTAAAAGAAAAAATTGAAGAATTTAAAAACTTACCAGAAAAAGCAAAGAAAAGCGACAGGCTAAAATCAACTATAGAAGAACTAAAAACAAAACAAACAGAATTAAAAGAAAAAATTGAAAAACAAACACAAAGATTAAGGAAAGCATTTCCAAATATGAAAACATGGAGAAAAAGAGATTAGAGAGGGAATATTATGGAGCACGAAATATTTATAATTGATGATGAAAACAATTTAATTCAAGATGCAAAAGAGGCATTTAAGGGTGAAAAAGAATATAAGTTTAAAAGAGCAAAAGCAGAAAAACTAGAATCAGCTCTTAGAAACATTCCAGAACTATTTATTATAAATGAAGATAGTGTAAATATTTCTGCATTAGATTTATGCATGAAAATTAGAAACGATGAAGACAATAGCATTACGCCTATAATAGTCCTTTCATCAAAAGCAGAAAAAAGGCATCGTATAGATATTTTATCGTGTGCAGTAGAATATTATATAAATATGCCAATAGACAAAGATGAGTTTTACTACACGGTAAGAAACATACTTCGTTTAATTAATACAAACAGAAGAGTTAGCCCACTTACAGGTCTTCCAGGAAATGTGCAAATACATGCAGAATTAAAAAAGAGATTATCTAACAAAGAAGAGTTCGCTGTTTTATATTTGGATTTGGATAATTTCAAATCATATAATGATGTTTATGGCTTCTTAAAGGGAGACGAAATTATAAAATTTACTGCAAGAACAATATTAAAACATGTTCATGCGTGTGAGATTGAAAATTCATTTGTTGGGCATATCGGTGGAGACGATTTTATTGCGATAGTGGATAGCAAAAAATCGGAATCAATTTGCCAGGACATTATTGCTGAATTTGATGCAAAGGTTACAGAGTATTTTACAGAAGAAGATGCAAGGAGAGGCTATTTAGAAGTTGCAAATAGAAGAAATATAATAGAACAATTCCCTCTTACATCTATTTCAATAGGTGTTGTAATAGTAGAAACAAAAAGATTTAGTAACATACTTGAAATAGGAGAAGTAGGAGCACAGATAAAACATATAGCAAAAACAATAATGGGAAGCAGTTATGCAATTGACAGAAGAAAAAGTGACTGACGTGAGCCAAAGGGGACATTCCTCGTAAAAGAGGTGTGTCCCCTTTGGCCCATCTTCGTTCTTATATAGGAAAAATCAACTCAAATGCTTGGCGTGAGCCAAATTGGGGACATTCCTCGAAGAGGTGTGTCCCCTTTGGCTCACCTATGTTCTTTAATTTAATGAATAATGAATAGTTCTAAGACATAAAATATACTTAAGAGGGATAACTATGATAATTTTACATAAAAAAAGATTACTTCTATGTGCGTATTTTATTGGAATTTCTTTATTTACATGTTTTTATTCTGTTGCAAACTTTAAACAGCAGTCTATAGAAACAATGGCTACTCCAGTTTCAGATAAAGTTATTGTTCTAGATGCTCGGCCATGGCCTTCCAGATGAAGGAGCTGTACGGAAAAAACGGAGTTAGTGAAAGTAGTATTAACTTAAAAATTACAAAAAAGGTTCAGCATTTATTAGAGCAGGCGGGATGTGAAGTCATACTCACTAGATCTGATGAAAATGGAATTTATTCTAGCGACAGCACAAGTATTCGTAGCAAAAAGATAAGTGATATGAAAAATAGAGTGGAAATAGGGAACAATAGTAATGCAGATATATTTGTATCAATACATTTAAATAAAATAGGTGAATCTCAGTATTGGGGATGGCAGACATTTTTTAGAAAAAACGACGAAAACAGCAAAAATTTAGCTATATCAATTCAAAATGGATTAAACGGGGCTATACAAAAGCAAAATAAGCGTGAAGCACTTAAAATAGAAAACAAATACATAATAGACAATGTAAAGATTCCAACTGCTATTGTAGAATGTGGTTTTTTGTCAAATGCAGAAGAAGAAAAGTTGCTACAAACAGATGAATACCAAGATAAGCTTGCGTGGGGAATTTATTTAGGAATAATTAATTATTTTATGTAAGCTAGAACAAAGGTGAGCCAAAGGGGACATTTCTAGAAAAGGTGTGTCCCCTTTGGCTCACGCTTTGGCCAAAAGTGTGTTTCTTCCTATACAACAAGGCTAAGGGTACAGGTTTATAAACCTGTACCCAATTTAATTGAATTTTCATTTTTTATCTATCTTCAATTTGTTTTGAATATTCTGGATCTTTAGTTTTTTTATCTTCAACTTTAGATTCTATATTTTCAAAAAAATCTTTTGGCAACCTAAGTGCTCTCGGATGGTTTATTACTGTCAAAGAATCGCGGAATATTCTAGAATTTTTTTTGCTTTCTGACATGTAAACTCACTTCCTTTCTATAGTGTTTATTAAAAAGGGTAATACTCAATTATATTTTACCACAAATTTCAAACAAAGTCAAATTAAAATTGTAAAAAATTCCCATATGCATAAATTTTGCAATATTAAGAAAAAATAGAAATAAAACGAAAAAACAAACTTTAAGGAGAGGAAAACTTTGAAAAAAATAAAAAGTTTGAGCTTAAATATAAAAGGTGCAGTCTTAGATAGGAATATGTTATGCAATTATTTGGAAAAACTTGCATCAGAACAAATAGTTAGAGGATATTCAGATGAAACCACATACCCAATACGAGATTTAAAAAATAATTTTAACATAATTTCAAATACGTATTCTATTTTAAATGAGCATGCAAAGCTAAAAATACTGATAGAACCAGCAGGAGAATGGATTTTAGATAATTTTTATATTATAGAGGAAAGGGCTAAATTTATAGAAAAAGAACTAACTGAAAAAAGATATAAAAACTTAAATGGTATAGCAAGTGGTAGATATAAAGGTTTTGCAAGAATTTATGTGCTGGCAGAAGAGATAGTAAATTATACCGATGGAAAAATAGATGAAGATGGAATTAAATTATTCTTAAGCTCATATCAAAGAAAAAAACTTCTAACAATTGAAGAAATATGGAGTTTCCCAATTTTTTTAAGTTTAGCCATAATACAAAATATACGTGAGATTTGTGATAAAATAGCAAGTTCGCAAGTGCAGAAATATAAAGTTGAAAGCATAATAGAAAGATTGGTTGAGCAAAAAGAAAAAAATAAGCTAAACTTCAAGAACCAAGTAAAGATAACAAAAAAAATTAATGAAAGAATGAGCTATGCATATATAGAATATTTATCATATAAACTAAAAAGTTATGGGAAAAAAGGAATTCCATATTTGAATATATTAGAAGAGCAAATAAATAAAATAGGATTAAGTGTTGGAGATGTAATAAAGCAAGTACACTTTACAAATGCAACAAACAAAGTAAGTATGGGAAATCTTATTATAAGTCTTAAAGAAATATCACATATGGATTTCGCCGAAATTTCAAAACAAATAGGTGGAATAGAAGAAGTGCTACTGCAAGATCCGTCAGGTGTATATGAGAAAATGGATTATAACACAAAAAATGATTATCAAAGTAAAATAAGAGAAATTTCAAGAAAAAGCAATATTTCAGAAATATATATAGCAAAAACTCTACTTGATATGGCAAAAATAGAAAAAGAAAAGAATGCTAGAAACTTAAGTGAGCCAGAGAGAAAAATGCAAGAAAAGAGAAGCCATATAGGTTATTTCCTTTTTGAAGACATAAACACTTTATATAAAAAACTAGAAATAAGAAGAAAGGAAACAAATTACGAAGAAAAATCTAAATTATATATGGGGGCAAATATAATATTGCCACTTTATTTTTGCTTTTTGTTTTATGTACTATTTTACAGTAAAAGCAGGAATTTCATTTTATCCTTACTTTCGGTAATTATACTATACTTACCACTTACAGAAATAGTAATGCAAGTTATAGTGTACATTTTATCTAAAATTGTAAAACCAAAGCGAATACCAAAGCTGGATTTTAGTAGCGGTGTACCAGAGGAAGCTGCAACATTTGTTGTAATTCCTACAATACTGCAAAACAGAGAAAAAGTAAAAGAAATTGCAAAAAAATTAGAGGTGTATTCATTAGCCAATAAAAGCAAAAACATATATTATGCAATACTAGGTGATGTAACAGCAGGAGATAAGCAAGAAGAGAATTTTGATAAAGAAATAATTGAAGAAGGATTAAAGCAGGTAAAAAATCTAAATAAAAAATATCAAAGTGAAGATTTTAATATATTTCATTTTTTATACAGAAAAAGAACTTGGAATTCAAAAGAAGCTTGCTACTTAGGGTGGGAGAGAAAGAGAGGACTGCTAATACAATTTAATGAGTTTTTAAGAGATGCAAGTACAAATGATTTTAGAGTAAACACAATAATAAATCAATTAGAGTTTATGCCTAAAATAAAATATATTATTACATTAGATGCAGATACAAATCTTGTGCTAAATTCTGGGCTAGAATTAATAGGAGCAATGGAGCATGTTTTAAACATGCCTATTGCCCAAAGCGGAAGGGTGGTCTCAGGCCATGCTATATTGCAACCGAGAATAGGAATAGACTTAAATTCAAGCTTCAGTTCAGGCTTTAGTAAAATTTTTGCAAATGGAGGAGGCACAGAACCTTATACAAATGCAGTATCTGATGTATACCAAGATAATTTTGACGAGGGAATTTATACAGGAAAAGGTATTTATAATTTGCAAATGTTTTCAGATATTGTAACAAACCAAATACCTGAAAATACAGTTTTAAGCCATGATTTACTAGAAGGGAGTTATTTAAGGTGTGGCTTAGCAAGTGACATTTTGCTTTTAGATGGTTTCCCTTCTAAATATAATAGCTTCATGACAAGACTATCTAGATGGATACGTGGAGACTGGCAAATTTTAAAATGGATAACTTCAAAAATAAAAATACGAAATGGAACATATTGCATAAATCCGTTAAATCCACTATCAAAATTTAAAATATTAGATAATTTAAGGAGAAGTTTAGCTCCAGTAGGAATTTTAATACTTATTTTAGCAGGAATGCTAAGACCTAATACACCAGACGGAGAACTAATAATAGTACGGACTAATTGCAGTATCTATTCCAGCTATTCTAGCTATAGCAGATAAAATAATATTTAGGAAAGAGCTTGAAAATGGTTCCCAAATAGCAAGCAAGAATTTTGAATGGAAATTTGACCGGGGTAACAGGCATAATATATCAAACTGTATTAGAACTAGCTTTTTTACCATTTAAGGCATATATAACAATTGTAGCAATAGCTAAAACTATTTATAGAATGTACGTTTCAAAAGAAAATTTACTAGAGTGGCTAACAGCGGAACAGGCAGAAAAGCAGGCGATTACTACAAAAAGGCAATATTATAAACAAATGGCTATTTGTGTGATTTTGGGGATAGTAATGCTTTTTTTTAGTATGCAGGGAAATATTTTTCAACGAATTTTAGGAGCTATAATAGGAACTTTATGGCTTATAGGGCCTGCAATAGCATGTAATATAAGTAAGCCGTCTCCAAAAGAGAACAATTTAGACAAATTAAGCGAAGGAGAAAGAACTCATTTAATTGAAATTGCAAAAAGAACGTGGGACTACTTTGCATGCTTTGTAAACGATAAAAATAATTTTCTGCCTCCAGATAATTTTGAAGAATCAAGAAGTAAAAAAATAGCACCAAGAACAAGTCCAACTAATATAGGTTTAGGACTAATTTGTATTATTTCAGCAGTTGATTTTAAGTTTATTACAGTAAAAGAAGGCTTGGAGCTAATTTCTAAATCTATAAATACTATTCAAAGTCTTACAAAATGGAATGGCCATTTATATAATTGGTACAATACAGAAACTCTAGAGCCATTAAATCCAAGATATATATCTTCAGTTGATAGTGGAAATTTTGTTGGGTATCTATATGTGGTTAAGCAATTTTTGGCTGAAATAAAGCAAGAGGAATTTAACGGAAAAGTTACACTTTTAAGCAAAATAGTACAAGAACTTATAGAAAATACGGATTTTTCGAAATTATATGATTCAAAGAAAAAGCTATTTTCAATAGGCTATAATCTAGAAGAAAACAAACTAACAGATTCGTATTATGATTTGCTTGCATCAGAGGCAAGACAAACAAGCTTAGTTGCAATTGCAAAAAAAGATGTACCGGTAAAACATTGGAGTGCATTAAGCAGGACTTTAACTGTTTTTGAAAAATATAAGGGACTGGTATCTTGGTCTGGAACAGCATTTGAATACTTAATGTCAAACACGATAGTAAGAAACTATCCTGGTAGTTTACTTGGGGAATCCTGTAAGTTTATGGTATTGTGCCAAAGAAAATATTGTAGTGAGGTCCGGAATTCCGTGGGGAATTTCTGAAGCAGCGTTTTCATTAAAAGATTTATATGGAAATTACCAATATAAAGCGTTTGGTATACCATGGCTTGGACTTAAAAGAGGTTTAGCAGATGAAAGAGTAGTCTCAAGTTACGGAAGTATTCTGGCTTTACCAGAATATCCAAGGGAAGTTATGGATAATATAAATATTTTAGAAAAAGAAAAAATGCTTGGACAATATGGACTATATGAATCTATAGATTATACTCCAACCAGGCTAAAGGTAGGAAATAGAAATGAAGTTGTAAAAACATATATGGCACATCATCAAGGGCTTATATTAACTTCAATAAACAATTTTTTCCACGATAATATTATGGTGGACAGATTTATGAGAAATCCTGAAATAGAAGGGGTTGATATCCTTTTGCAGGAGAGAATGCCAAAGCTTGCAATACTTACAAAAGAAAAGAAAGAAAAAATTGAAAAAATTCACTTAAGCGACTATGAAACTTACAGCCAAAGAGAGTATACAAAAAAAGAACCATATTTTAATAGAATTAATGTAATTAGTAGTGATTTATATTCTATATGTATGGATGAAAATGGAAAAGGATATAGCAAGTATGACGGCATATTAATAAATAAATTCAAAGAGGGCTCAGATGAAGAACAGGGAATCTTCTTCTATATAAAAAATGTGCGAAGTAAAAAAATATGGACATCAAGTAGGCTTAAAAAAACCAATGAACCTGATAGATATAAAATAACATTTTTACCTGATAGTGATGTTATTTCAAGGGTAGACGGAAACATAGAAACCAAAACAAAAATTACAATAGCACCAGAAGAACCTGTAGAGATAAGAGAGCTCATTTTAAAGAATACAGGAATTACAGAAGAGGTTTTAGAAGTATCTAGTATTGTTGAGCCTGTACTTTGCACCTCAAAGCAAGACTATGCACATCCTGCTTTTAATAATCTTTTTTTAACCTACGATTGGGAAAGCGAAACAGAAACAATGATTGTTAAAAGAAAGAAACGTGGACAAAATGAAGAAAACATTTATATGGGAGTAAGTATGTATATAGCCGAAGGAGAAGCGGGAGACATACAATTTGAGATAGATAAGGCAGAAGGTATTGGAAGAGCAAACTTAGGTGTACCTGAAAAAATTGAAAGATCTAAGCCGTTTTCAAACAAAATAAAACTTGTGGCAGAAAGCATGGTAGCCCTGCGAAATGGGATAAAGCTTATGCCAAACGAAGAAATAAAAATATGCCTGATAATAGGAATAGGCAAAGACAAAGAGGATATTAAGCAAAAGATTAAACAATACAGAAATATAGAAAGAATTGAAAGAACCTTTAAGCTAGCAAGGGCAAAATGCGAGGCAGAAAATAGGTATCTAGGCATACGAGAAGATGACACAGACTTATACCAAAAGATGTTAGGCTTTTTACTTTTTCAAAATCCACTTAAAAGTATGGAAATGGAAAAAATGCCACGAAGCATATATCCTAAAGAGGACTTGTGGGGCCTTGGCATCTCAGGTGATTTACCAATTCTACTAATTACAATTAAAGATCCAAACGATAGTTATGTAATAGACAACATTTTAAAGGCAAAAGAATTTTTTAAATTAAAAAATTGTGATGTAGATATTATAATTTTAAACGAAGAAAAAAATGTATATGAACAATATGTAAAAGAAAAGATTGAAAACGCAATTTTAGGAAAACACTTGGCATATTTAATAGGACAAAAGAACGGAATTTTTGTTATTAATAATAATGAACTAAAGCCAAGGCAAAGAAATACACTTATATTTAGAAGCTCTTTAACTTTAGTAGCTGGAAAAGGAAGATTAAAAGAGCAAATAGAAGAACTTGAGGAAAGCTATATAGATACAAAACAAATAATAGGGTCTGAAAGAAAATTACCTTTACCAGAAACCAGTAAGAGCCAGATAAACTTAGATGCAAAAGCTTTAAAATACTATAACGAATATGGCGGTTTTAACGAAAATGGAAGCGAATACATTATGAAAATAAAAGAAAACGAAAAGCTTCCAACAGTTTGGGCACATGTTATGGCAAATAAAAATTTTGGGACTGTTATTACAGAGAATTTAGGGGGCTTTACTTGGAGTAAAAATAGTAGATTAAATAGGCTTTCTAGCTGGAATAACATACCGTATTTGGATGTACCATCAGAAATTTTATATATAAAAGAAAAGCAAACTGGAAAAGTATGGTCAAATAGTAGCTTTATATCAGGAAAAGAAGGGGACTTTAAAGTAGTATATGGATTTGGATATGCGTCGTATACAAATCTTTGTAACGATTTTCTATGTGAAACACAAGTTTTTGTGCCGAGGGAAGATAGCGTAAAAGTAAATATTATAAAAATAAAAAATACAAGAGCAGATAAAAGAAGCTTGAAGTTTATATATTATATAAAGCCTGTGCTGGGCGAGGACGAAGATTTAACAAAAGGATATTTAGACCTTAAATTCAAAGATAAACATGTACTTTTAATGAGAAACTTGGGAAATGAAACTTTTAAAGGTGTTACATTTATAGGCACAAGCGAAGAAATACTTTCTTTTACAGGTGATAAAAAAGGCTTTATTGGAAACGGAAGCCTCATTAATCCAGACGGAGTAAATAAAGTTGCACTAGATGGGGAAAACTCCCTTGGAAAAATAGGCTGCATTGCTTTTGAATTGGAGATGGAATTAGAAGGATATGAAAGCAGAGAATTTAGTATATTTTTGGGAGAAGCTGATAACGAAAAAACTGCAGAGGAAATTCAAAATAAATACAAAGATATTTCTAAATGTTTTATTGAACTGGGAAGCGTTAAAAATTATTGGTTTGAGACACTAAACCGTTTGCAAGTAAAAACTCCTGTAGAATCTATGAATATACTGCTAAATGGCTGGACTCTGTATCAAACTGTGTGTTGCAGATTGCTTGCAAGGTCTGGATATTATCAATCGGGTGGAGCATATGGCTTTAGAGATCAGCTTCAAGATGTACTAGCATTAAAGTATGTTGAACCTTCATATCTAAGAGAGCAAATTTTAAAGGCATGTAAACATCAATTTGTAGAAGGCGACGTAGAGCATTGGTGGCATGAAGAAACTGGGCGTGGTATAAGAACAAGATTTTCAGATGATTTGTTATGGCTACCATATGCTACTTCCGAATATGTAAACACTACAAATGATTTTGACTTGCTAGACGAAAAAGTAGAATATTTAGAAGGGAAAAAATTGCCAGATGGGACTGATGAATGCTATGACATATATGCTTCAAGCATTAATGTAGGAAGCGTGTATGAACATTGCCTAAAAGCAATAGATAAAGCTATTTTGCTTGGAGAAAATGGACTCCCTAAAATAGGCTCTGGAGACTGGAATGATGGATTTAGCACAGTTGGAAATAAAGGAAAAGGAGAAAGTGTGTGGCTTGGATTTTTCCTTTATGATATTTTAAATAAATTTATTCCAATTTGTAGCATGAAAGAAAATAGAGAAAAGGAAGCATATTATAGCACGATAAAAGATTTATTAAAAAAGGCATTAAACACAAAAGGCTGGGATGGAAGATGGTTTAGAAGAGCTTTTACAGATGACGGAGAAATTTTGGGGTCTAATGAAAATGAGGAATGCAAAATAGATAGTATTTCGCAGAGCTGGGCAGTTATGTCTGAAGCGGGAGATAATGACAAAAAGTATATAGCAATGGAGAATTTAGAAAATTATTTAGTAGATAATGAAAATGGTATAATAAAATTACTTTCGCCACCATTTGAGAAGAGTTTACTTGAGCCAGGATATATAAAAGCTTATATGCCGGGAGTAAGAGAAAATGGTGGGCAATACACACATGCTGCCGCATGGGTAATTTGTGCCCTAGCAAAACTAGGACTTGGTAAAAAGGCAACAGAATATTTTCGAATGATAAATCCAATTGAGCATGCAAAAACTAAGGACGAAGCCAATAAATACAAGGTAGAACCATATGTAGTGCCTGGAGATGTATATGCTAAAGGGGATTTGGCAGGACGAGGTGGATGGACATGGTATACAGGCTCAAGTGCATGGATGTATAGAGCAGGAATAGAATGGATATTAGGGCTAAAGATATGCAATAAAGAATTGATTATAGAGCCAAATATATCACCAGAGTGGAAAGAATACAGCATTCGCTACAGGTACAAAGATAGCATTTATAATATAAAAGTACGAAATCCAAATGGAAAAAGTAGCGGAGTAAGCATATTCAAAGTAAATGGCAAAGAAATACCAGAGAAAAAGATAGGCCTAGATGGAAGAAGCTTAAATTACGAAATAGAAATAGAAATGTGAGTCAAGTTATGGGGAAAGTGTTACTAGATAATTTTTTTTAAACTAAATAGACGAAATATAGCAATTTTGCAGTTGAAACTGCGGATACTTCGCTATTTTTGCAAACAGATTTGGAACAGGTTTTTAACCTGCTCCAAATTTGTGCAAAAAACGCCTCGTTTCACCTGCAAAATTCTATATTTCGTCTATTACACTCCCTTAACTACATATTTCTTGACTTTAAACCACAACTATTTTATAATTAAACATAGGAGGGCACATTTATGGGAGCTCTAAAAGATTTTTTTAATAGAATATTTAATAGAAATAAAACATTAATGCTAGAAGAAGGAAACGGAGAATATTCACAGACAACGCCAGATATTAAAAGGCAAGATTGGATAATAAAGCAAAATGAAAATTATCATCATGCTTTTACAAAACAAGATAGAGATATTCTAGAATTTTTAAAGGGATATTATAATGAAGCTAAAGCAAGAAAAGAAATAAAACCTGAGGATTATTCTCGTATTGCATATTCTGCTTTAATTAGAATGAGAGGAAAGCCTGCAACAAGACAAGAGCTACAGAAAAATGAACATGATGAAAAACAGCTTTTAGAGAAATTAGAGAAAACAAGCAAGTACAATGTGAAAATTCAAGGAGCAGGGGAAAACCCAAGTTTTTTTAGAGTGCGCTCTGCTAATTATAAGATGCCAGAGGCAAAAAATATGCGAAGAATATATATTAATTGCAACAACGGTAATATAGCAAGTCTTGCTGATAAGCTTTTAACTAACAATAACAACCCCAATTTTTATTTAAAATTTTGTGCAAATGAATATAGTAAAAGACGCTCTAGAGGAGAGAAAGTAGTTATATATTGTGACAAATCTGAGCTTAATCACACTTTAAGGCTAGTGGAATATACAAGAGAGAAAAACCCAGAACTATTTAAAGAATCTGAAAACACTTTACCTTTCTTAAAAAAATATAAAGAAATAGCAAGCTTTGCAAAAGAGCCAGAGAGCAAATCATTTATAGACTTAAAAGGGCAAAGAAAACCTTGCATAAATTCTGCAAATAGTGTGCTAGCAAATTTTTTAATGGAAAGCTATAATGAGACCTTTAAAGAATTAGCAAGAGCTGATTATAGATTAAAACCACTTCTTTCTGGCCCATACAACGAGGGAATACCACTAAAATATTTGCCATTTGTGTATAACAATTATAAGGGGTACCTAGTAGACAGCATAAATGCAAAACTACAAGCACTAGCAATAAGAAATGATTTCGAATTAGAAGGAACGCCAGTACAAAACAGATATAAGGCAATGAATAAGCAAACAGAAAGAACGATGTAATAATTTTGTAACAAAAATTTAATATAAATGTAATAAAACTGGTAGGACTTACAAAACAGCACAGAATTCAGGAAAAATGCTGAAATTTACATAAAATACGTATTGACGAAATATAGGATTTGATGTAAAATTATAGTATGTATAAAGAGATTTTATGCAAATTTTGGAGAAATTTGTAAATGGAGGAAGGAATATGAGAAAAAAAATATTGTGGCTTATTGCCTTTACCATGATAGCAGGAATAATGCTTGTAGCAAGTAAAGTTACAGTTGCAGAAACTGAGCTTGAAGTAAAAGAATTTAGTTGGTTTTGGCAAGAAGAGGGAGTTGGTACAGATAATCCAAAAGGTCGTTGGCGCCACAAAAATAGTGATGGATGGCGACATGATGTAGGTGATTATAAAGCAGGTACTCAAAATTCTACAAAGAGAGGGTATGTATGCAATTTATGCAATTCTGATGCTATCCCACCATCTGGAGATGTATATACACCCTATACTGATGCTTCAACAACTGCAACACCATCACCAACGCCAACACCAGTACCAATTGATTCACCTGCTGATGATGAACAACTTGAAACAGAGGAAACACAGGCTGGAGAAACAGTAGCACCTGCAACTGCTACCCCAACACCAACAGGTGAATGTAGTGCAGGTGGAAGCCATGGTGATTTTTATTATGCACCAATAGAAAATGATGCCATAAACCATGCAAAGTTTTGTGGGAAATGCCGTGAACAAGTGGGAACTGAATCACATCGCTTTTCATCATGGCAAAAATATAATGACAGTGATGGAACAGAGTGGCATAAGGCAACTTGTAGAATCGCAGGATGTTTATATGAAACAAAACATAAAGCTAGCGAGAAAGATCGTCGCTGTACTATATGCTATCCAAACAAAAAAGATGGCTGGGTACAAGACGGTTCAAACTGGTACTACTATAAAGACAATAAAAAACAAACTGGATGGATAAAAGTTGATGAAAAGTGGTATTACCTAAATCCTAATACATCAAGCCATGAAATGGTTACAGGCTCACAAGAGATAAAGGGCGAATGGTACTATTTTGATAAAGATGGTCATTGGGTAAAAGACGGTGCACCTACAACAGCACCTGTTGAAAGCCCTGCTTATACTGTAGATGAAACAGGAACAGTTGTTACGGGAACTATAAATATTATATGGAATGACATTAACAACCAAGCAGGTAAAAGACCAAATAGAGTATATGTTGGAGTATACAAAAATGGAGCTTGGGCAGGTGGAGTAGACATAAATGAAAGTCAAGGCTGGAAATTTGATGTTACACCAGGAGCATATTGGTTAGCAGAAGAAAATGGACAGAAAAACATATGGACATTACAATATGATGATGTTATTCCAAGCGGATATACAGTAGATGTACAAGGATGGAATGTTATATTTAATTATGAAGGAGTATCAGGTAAAGTAAGTGACTCAATAGCAGATCCGTCAACTTGTACACATTCAAGTTATATAATGAAATATGACCATACATCACATTGGAAAGTATGTTTACTTTGCAACACAGCATTTGATGGAGCTGTACATGGCAAAGTACAAACTTTTGATAAATATTCACATTGGGAAGTATGCCCAGACTGCTTCTGCATAATAGAAGGTTCAGCAGAGCGTCATACAGGAACAGCAAATTGTACAAAATGTGGCTGGACATCTGCCGCAACAGAAGTTGCAGCATGCACAACACACAACATGGTATGGACAAAAGATAGTGTGGCACACTGGAAAGTATGTACAGTATGCTCATATGTAGATGAATCAACAGCAGAATTACATACTTGGAGTGACACAATAACAGAAGGAAATGCACAATGGCAAAGATGTACAAATAGTGAATGTGGAGCGATAAATGTGTTAAGTGGAAACCATATTGTTTTATCAGCAACCACACTTGGAAGTAGCAACCTTGGTGCATCAATAAGTGGACTTGAAGGAATAATACCAGTAGGTGCAGAAATAGATGCGAAAAAAGTAGCAAATGGAACAGTATACAATAATATAGTGGCAAAAATGCCAGATAATACAAAAGCATATGAAGTATACAAAATAGGGCTTACACAAAATGGACAAACATTAACACCAAAAGGCCCAGTACAAGTATTGTTAACTATACCAGAGGGCTACAACAAGGAAAAAATAAGTGTTTATGAAATATCGGATGATGGAACAGAAGTGAAAGAATATTATCCAACAGTAATAGGAAACAAAGTATCATTAGAAACAGAGAAACTTGCATACTTTGCTATATCTACTACAGAAGTTGCAGACATAGGAAAAATAATACCAGACGGCCCAGGCGTTATCCCAACACAAACAGATAAGATTCAAAATGGTAATTCATTCCCAATAGCAATATTTGTAGTAATAGCAACAATAGTAGCAGGAGTAATAATATTCTTTATAGCAAAAACACTTAGAGTAAAAGTTAAAATAATAAATAAATAAAAACAGACAAAATATAGCAATTTTTCGGTTGAGACTGCGGACGCTTCGCTATTTTTTGCAATCAAATTTGGAACAGTTTTTTAACCTGTTCCAAATTTGTGCAAAAAACACCTCGTCTCACCTGCAAAATTCTATATTTTGTCTGTTTTGTTCTTTTTTAGGAAAATCCATTTTTTTATGGAGCACTTAAGTAGCTCCTCTATGAATTACATTGTAAACGTTGTAGCGGAGAACAAGCGAAGCGCGTTCTCCATAAAGTGGCGAAGTCATTTTTGTTGTCGTATAGGAAAAATTGCTTTTTTTATTATTATATGGTAAAATAGTTATGTTAGAAAATATTAAAGGGGAAAAGATAT
Source organism: uncultured Clostridiaceae bacterium (assembly GCA_947167695.1). Classification (GTDB taxonomy): domain Bacteria; phylum Bacillota; class Clostridia; order TANB77; family CAG-508; genus UMGS1754. The sequence continues at coordinate 87 of CAMVIX010000004.1, read as the reverse complement.
GATAAATATATTATTGTGCGGAAATAGTAAAGTATTTGATGGAGCACTTACTGAACTTATATCTATCACAAACAGAACAAAAGAAAC
>CAMVIX010000003.1 GCA_947167695.1 uncultured Clostridiaceae bacterium | reverse complement strand
CCCGGAGTCACTCGAAGAAAAAAATATAGAACTCCCCTCGCGCTACTTCACATCTAATATTTAATCAATTTTTTTAACTTCTTTAAGCGCCAATTCAAGAGCCTTCATATTTCCATCAATAACCTCAGGCTTCTTTGCGAACTTATGCTTAAAAGACCCAATCATATCATTTAGAAAATCTTCGTCACTCATAATTCCACTTACCTTAACAATAGCTGCAAGCATTGGTGTATTTGGGAAATATTGACCTAAAGCTTCCATTGAAACTTTTCTTGCATCAATAGAATATACATTTCCTTCATATCCATTTAAATGGCTTTTTAAATAATCCGAATCTTTTGTAGTATTAATTATAATTGCTCCATCTTTCTTAAGCCCTGCTGTAACATTTACACTTTCTAGAAGAGTATCATCAACAACTACGACATAATCTGGCTCATAGATGTTACTATGTATAGTAATAGGATTGCTACTAATACGGTTATATGCTGTAATAGGAGCACCCATTCTTTCTGGACCATATTCAGGGAAACCTTGAATATATTTTCCAGTATTAAAGGCAGCATCTGCAAGCAAAAGTGATGCAGTTTTAGCACCTTGGCCACCTCTACCGTGCCACCTGATTTCAATTAAATCATTCATGTTTTTACCTCCTTACATTGCAATTAGTATATTTCTAAAATAAAAAAAAGTCAAGAGAAAAAATAACGCTAAGTGGCAGTGGGCAAAAAAGGGCATTCCTCGCTTTAAGTAAGATGCGCCCACCTTGGCTTAACTTCAAAAAATTTAGTCAAAACATCTTGAAAAGAATGTGTAAATATTTTATAATTATATTATAAGTAATGAGTTTTATAAGGAGGAACAAATGAGAAGAAAAAGTGAACGTGGAGCAATAACATTGTTTGTTTTAATTGCAATGCTAGCATTTATAGCATTTTTAACAACTATGTTTATGATAGGCTCTGTAAAAAGACAAGCACAAGCAGAGGCAAGCAAACAGACAGGGGCTATATATTCTGAAAGAGATGCAGACACTATGTATGGAGAGTACTTTGGAGAAGGTGCTATACCAATATATACGGTAGAACAACTTGCTCAAATATGTTCAGGCAATGATGTTGCTATAAGTGAGGAAAATGGGAAAATATACAAGTTCACAAGTGATGCGGTATATATATTAATGAATGATTTGGCATTTATATATGAACAAGAAGGAACTTGGGGATTACCTGAGTTTACAGGGAACGGGAGATTTGAAGGAAACGGGAAAACTATTGCTGTAAAATATGATAATGATTATATATATTATTACAATAGTACAAATAATTACACATATTATGATAGGTATACAGTAGCATTTGATGCAAATGGAGGAAGCGTAGATACAGCAAGTAAAACTGTAACATACAATAGCCCATATGGAGATCTTCCAACACCAATAAGAGCAGGTTATACATTTGCAGGATGGTATGTTAATGTATTACCAAAGCTAATACTTACAGACAATTCATGGATTAATAATGGGCAATTTGAGACAGGGCTTAACAATTACATTGCTACAAGTGACTGGATACCAATTCAAGGTGGAGTAACCCTATACTCGAATATGACAGTATGTGGAATTTATTCATATGATGCAAGTAAAAATTTCATTAAGAGAGAATCAAATTATACAACAGTACATCCAATTTCATCCAATGCTGCATATATTAGGATTGAAATAAGAAAACTATGTGGAGACTTTAATTATTATAATAACAACTTAAAATTTATAATTAGCAATCAGAACGATGAAATTAAAGCATACACAGAAGACAAAATACCAAGTAACCATATTTTATATGCAAAATGGACGCCTAATAAATATACATTAGACTTTAACACAATGGGTGGAAGCACGATAGCAAGTTCGCAATGTGAATTTGAAGGAAATTATAAAGGAATGTCCTCCCCGACAAGACCAGGATATACTTTTAACGGTTGGTATGCAAACTTAATTAAGACAGTTGATTTTACAGATAACTCATGGATTAGTGGTAGCAGTGGTCAATTCGAAGCAGGACATAATAACTACATGGCTACCAGAGAATTGATACCAATTAAGGGTGGTGCAACGCTATATTCAAATTTGCAAATTTGTGGAATATACACATTTGACACTAATGGAAATTTCATTAAAAGAGAATCAAGCTACACAACAGTACATCCAATATCATCTAATGCAGCATATATTAGAATTGAAGTAAATAAAAGTGAAGGAGATTTTAATTATTACGTTAATAATTTAATTTTATCTGAATATAATGCAGCACAGAATATTTCATGTATTCAAAGTAGTATATCAAATTTTACTGCTTATGAAATGCTAGGCAATAGTTCATTATATGCAAAATGGACAGAACATTCAAACATACTAACAGGAGCAGATGAACCTGCAATAAAATCCCCTTCTACAAATGCAGGAGCAGGATGGAGGTCAGCCTCAGCTGGAGGAGCTCGTACAGTAATTAATATTTCGGATCCACCAGTAGCTGGAGTTACAAAAGGCTTTGACATAGCAGGAAATGCCAACACATCTCAGGATGTTGCCCAAGACTCTATTCCAGTAACATCTGGAAAACGATATATTATGTCTGTATGGGCAAAAGGAACTGGAACACTGTGTTTGCAATTAGCTGGGCAGTCTCCATGGACAGGTACAACTTTTACACTAAATAATGTAACAACGTGGACAAAATATTCATGGACAGTTACAGCTGGCTCTGCATCTGGACAAGCTACAATGAACAATGGAACAGTAAATGCATACTATGGCAACCACGGAGCAACTGGAACTTCAATTCAAATTTGTGGAATGAGGTTAAAAGAGGAATGAAACGTTTGCATGAAATCTGGGGACACACACCGAAAACAGGTTGATTTTATTGTAAAAGGCTTGAAAAATTATAACAAATAGTTTAATATAAAAGCATACAGGAAAACATCTTGTATGCTTTATATTTTTATTTAATTTTTATCAAAAAAATTCAAAAAAGTTCAAAGGAATTTAAATTCAATCTAATAATCCAATATTCCGAGAAAAAGAGAAAAAAATTCAAAAGAAAGGAGGTTTTGCGCCTACAAGGTGGATTACTGTAAATTTGTTAACAGGAGATTTATATATGGAAAAAGAAAAAAGTTACGTATCACCAAAATTAGACATTGTTTTTAGAATGTTATTTGGTGAAAAGCAAAGTGAGAAAATTACAAAAGATTTGGTAGAAAGTGTACTAGGAGAAAAGGTAGATAGTATAGACCTAAGTGAAAACCCGGAAATTAAAGGGGACTATACAGATGAAAAAGAGGGAGTAGTAGACATTTTGGCTACAATTAACGAGAATACGAAATTAGATATAGAAATGCAAATGAATAATAAAAACTACATAATAAAAAGGCTACTAAGCTATTGGAGCAAGATATATAACAAGAATTTGAAAGAAGGCGATAATTACAATGAATTACCAAGATGTATATGTATAATGTTTATAAATGAAAACATCTCTAGTTTGAAGCATTTACAAGCATTAACAAGTTGGAAAATAATTGAAGAAAATGAACGCAAGACTATATTGACAAATGACTTTCAAATATGTATAATTGAAATTAAGAAAGCAAAAAAATTAGGAACAAACAAAGAACTACTTAAATGGGTAGAATTTCTGGACAATCCAGAGGGGGAGAAGGTGCGAGAAATGGCAAAGGAATATGATGAAATTGATGAAGCAATACGTAGGCTAGAAGAAATAACAGCAGATAAGGAAACAAGAGCGAGAATAGAAGCAAGGCAAAAATATTATTTGGATTTAAATTCGGAAAAATATTCTGCAAGAGAGGAAGGATTGGCAGAGGGAATAGCAAAAGGACTGAAAGAAGGTAGAGCGGAAGAAAGAAAGCAAATAGTAAGGCAAATGTTAGCTAAAAACATTGATGAGGAAACAATTAAGGAAGTAACTGGGCTCACAAAGGAAGAATTAGAAGAAATAAAAAAGAAGTAGAATTTTATAAATCAAATAAGAAAAGTTGCTTCGCCACATGTCACGATTGCTTCGCAATCGGACGAATCAAGGTAACTTAACCTTGTTGCTCCGGAAAAATCTGTCGATTTTTCCGGAGCAATAACAAAAAGAGCCATATAAATATGGCTCTTTTGTATTGACTTTTGGCGAAAAAAAAGGTAAAATAAATGTGATTTGAAATATAGATTTTTCATTTACGAAAATAAGGAGGAAACACGAATGGGAGAAGTTATCGTTATTACTTCAGGAAAAGGTGGAGTTGGAAAAACGACAACAACAGCAAATTTAGGTTCTGCTTTAGCATTAGAAGGAAAAAAAGTAGTGCTTGTAGATACAGATATTGGTCTTCGTAACCTAGATGTTGTTATGGGCTTAGAAAATAGGATTGTATATGATATAGTTGATGTTGTTGAAGAAAAATGCAAACTAAGACAAGCCTTAATTAAGGACAAGCGTTTTCCAGAACTATTTTTACTTCCTGCTGCCCAAACAAGAGATAAAAGTGCTGTAAATGAAGAACAAATGAAGGATTTAACATCTAAATTAAAAGAAGAATTTGATTACATATTAATTGACTGCCCTGCAGGAATTGAGCAAGGCTTTAAAAATGCAATTGCAGGAGCCGATAGAGCAATAGTTGTAACAACAGCTGAGATATCTGCAATACGTGATGCAGACAGGATAATAGGTTTGCTTGAGGCACAATCTATAAAAAATCCAGAATTAATAGTAAACAGATTACGCCCGGGCATGGTAAAAAAAGGCGAAATGATGGATGTTGATGACATAGTAGACCTACTATCAATAGAGCTTATTGGTGTAGTTCCAGATGATGAATACATAATTACACAAACAAACAAGGGAGAACCAGTTGTTTCGAACAAAAGAGCTCCTTCTGGTAAATCATACGTAGAAATTGCAAAAAGAATTTTAGGCGAGAATATTGATATTAGTGTCCCAGGTAGAAAGAAAGGTTTTTTTTCTAAAATAAAAAGAATATTCAGCCATAAATAGGAGGAGAATATGTTTGAGGGAATTTTGAACTTTTTCAAAGGTTTGAAGAAAACAGAAAACAAAGAGTCAAACTCAGGCGGAACTGCAAAAGAGAGGTTACACCTTGTTTTAATGCAAGATAGAGCTAATGTATCTGCAGATTTTCTTGAACTTATGAAACAAGAAATAATAGATGTAATAAAAAAATATATTGAAGTTGATGAAAGTGCTATAGATGTTAGACTTACAAACAAGAATGGCGAAGATGGAGAATCAGCAGCACCAGCGCTTTATGCCAATATACCAATTTTAAATATACGAAATGACATGAAGAAAATAGATCCTGCGACAGGCAAGACTGAGCCAGAGAAAAAAATAGAGCCAGAAGAAAAAACAGAACCAACAGCAGAAGAAAAGGCGGAAGAGAAGCAGGAAAAAGAATCTAAACCAGAAGAGAAGAAAGAAGAGAAAGAGGCTAAGACAGAAGATAATATTAAGCAAGAAGAAATAAAACAAGAAGAAGCTGAAGAAAATAAGGAAGAAGAGAATTAACAAATATGATGATTCATAGGGGCGACGATGGCGTCGCCCGCTCTTCTAAGACATACGAAAATAAATTATAATAACAATGTTGATTTGTGTTATACGGGTGGATAATAGCAACATCTACAAAAACAGAAATTGATTTTGATTTAGCTATAGGGGTAAATAGTGAAAAAGAAGATTTTTAAAAATATGGAATGGGGAATACTTATATGTAGTGTGCTACTGCTTGCAATAGGGATGGTGGCACTTTTTTCTGCTACAAAAAATTCAGACTATGAAGAATTTATAAAGCAAGGAATATGGGCACTAATAAGTGTGCCCGTTGTTTTAATTTTGATGCTTGTAGACTATGAAATTCTTGCAAAGATTTCACCAATTCTGTATGGTATTTTTTTGATTTTATTAGTAGCAGTTTTTTTCACAGAACCTATAAATGGTGCTACTAGCTGGTTTGATTTGGGAATGCTTTCATTTCAACCAGCAGAGCTTGCAAAAGTATTTGTAATAATGTTTATTAGCTATTTAATGGTAATTTTATGTAAAAAAGGTAGACAAGAAATAAACAAAATATGGAAACTAGGATTAGTGCTGTTGGCGGCGGCTGTGCCAACTCTTCTTATAGCTAAGCAACCAGACTATGGAACAGCAATAGCGTTTTTTGTAGCTACCTGCTTTATGCTATTTGCAAGTGGAATCAAAGCAAAATACATTATTATAGCTATGTTACTTGTAGTAATGATTTTACCTGTATTGTACTTCTTTGTGCTACCAGCTCATGCTAAAACTAGAATTGAAGTTTTTCTAAATCCAGAACAGGATCCAAGAGGAGCAGGCTATAACATTATACAATCAAAACTTGCGATTGGCGCAGGAGAGCTCCTAGGAATGGGAATCTTTAAAGGAAATCAAACACAATTAGGGTTTTTATATCCAAAAACTACAGACTTCATCTTTGCCGTAATAGGCGAGGAATTAGGGTTTTTAGTATCAAGTGCAATAATTGTGCTATATGTTATACTAATTACGAAAGCGATTTATGTTGCAAAAACAGCTAAAGACGATTTAGGCTCTTACATTGCAATGGGAATTGCAGGAATGTTATTCTTTCATATGGCAGAAAATATAGGAATGACAATAGGGCTTCTTCCTATTACAGGAATTCCACTTCCATTTGTAAGTTATGGTGGAAGCTCCCTACTTACTAACTTTATAGCAATTGCTATTTTACTAAACATTAGCGGAAGGAGACAAAAAGCAATTTTTGTAGAATAAAAATGCAGATACATTCATTAAAAATAGGAAATGTTGAATTAGAAAACAATGTGCTTTTAGCTCCAATGGCAGGAATTACAGACAAGGCTTTTAGGAAAATAGTACAATGCCATAAAGCGGGTTTAACTTGCACGGAAATGTGTAGCAGTAAAGCACTTTTTTTTGAAGACAAAAAAACGGAAAAATTAATGAATACAGAAGGCGAGAAAAGGCCCATTGCAATCCAAATTTTTGGAAGCGACCCTAAAATTATGGGAGAAATTTCAAAAAAAGTATGCAATTTGTGTGATATTATAGATATAAATATGGGATGCCCAGCACCAAAGGTTGTAAAAAATGGTGATGGAAGCAAGCTTTTATTAAACCCTGAACTTGTGGAAAACATTGTAGCGGAAGTAGTTAAAAATGCGAGCATTCCAGTAACGGTAAAAATGCGAGCCGGCTATGATGAAAAACATATTAATGCTGAAAAAATAGCAAAAAGAATTGAAGCTGGTGGTGCTTCAGCAATTACAATTCATGGTAGAACAAGAGAGCAATATTATGGAGGAAGAGCAGATTTAGAAATTATAAAAAAAGTAAAAAAAGCTGTGAATATACCTGTTATTGGAAATGGAGACATTACTTCTATAGAATCTGCTAAGAAAATGTTAGAGCAAACTGAAGTGGATGGAATTATGATAGGGAGAGCTGCACTTGGAAATCCTTGGATTTTTGATGAAATAATTGAGAAGCAATTAAAAAAGCCAAGTTTAAAAGAAAAACTTACAACAATGTTAGAACACTTGAATTATGCTGTAGAAGACAAAGGTGAGAAAGTAGCTATATTAGAAATGAGAAAGCATTTTAGTTGGTATGTAAAGAACATGAAAGATTCTGCAAAAATAAGGGAGAAGATAAATAAAACAAATAGTAAGTTAGAATTAATTCAATGTGTTACAGAATATTTTAAAGAAATGGAGTAAATTATTTACTCCATTTTTGCTGTATATGAAAAATCGATTCTTTGCTTGAAAATTCAGTTAAATTTGGGACAGGTTTACAAGCCTGTCCCAAATTTAACTGAATTTTCATAAAAAGTTTGAGAGCAAAGTTTCCACTTTTCTTGTATTTAAAAATAGAAATTTGGGCATAATTAAGGTAACACAAAATATACTGGTTTACATATTATATTAGTATAGACAAGATGTAAGTAATAAAACCAGATATAGCATTAAAAAGTTAAATTTAAAAGCAGGAGTGAAGCAAATGACAATTAAAAGAGGAGACATGTATTATGCAGATTTAAGTCCAGTAGTAGGCTCCGAGCAAGGAGGAATAAGGCCGGTGCTAATTATACAAAACGACATGGGAAACAAATATAGCCCTACAGTAATTGCAGCTGCAATCACATCGCAAATGAATAAAAATAAATTGCCAACTCATATAGAAATAGGTTCAGAGGGATTTGGACTAAAGTCAGATTCTGTTGTTTTAGCTGAACAAATACGAACAATAGATAAAAGCAGATTAAAAGAGAAAATAGGACATATTGATGATGCAAAAATAATGGGCAGAATAAATAGTGCCTTAGGTGTAAGTTTTGGATTGGAATAATAAAATTTAAGAAAAGTGGCAAAGCCACTTTTCTTAAATTTTTAGTTTCTTTATGTTTTTTACTTCATCAAATAGGCTGTCTATTTTTTCTTTTTTCACCAAATAGGCTTTTTCATATTCATTTAAAATATCTTTATAATTATCTTCTGTTTCTCCTGCTTCAAACAAAATTTTCATTCCTTCTCTATAATAGTTTTGCTTTTTTTCTGAATTTTGCTTTAACATTTTTTCATGATATTCATTTATTTGTTTTAAACGTTTGACATTTTCTTTTAAGTATTCAACATAATCAAATGCTTGACTTATTTCATATTCGGTATCATCAATTATTACTTTAAACAAACACTTTAAAACTCTAGGATTTATTTTCCCCAGTTTTGCATCTTCTGCCATTTGAGAAAGAGCACTATCTTTTGAAGGACGTGCGTGATCTATAAGAATTTTCAGTGTGTCAGTTATTCCAATATGTGTTTTGTATTGCCTTTTGCTAGTTATAGCATCAAACTCGTCTGCGACACGGATTATTTGACCTTCTAGTGGAATGTCTTTTGCATGCAATCCTTTAGGATAACCAGTTCCATTTAAAGCTTCATGGTGAAATATTGGACCTGCTACATAAGGACGAAGTTTCAAATCCTTATAGCACATTTCATATCCAATGGTAGTATGTGTTTTCATAATTTCATATTCTTCATCTGTAAGCGGCCCATTTTTTTGTAGTATTGAAGGTGGAATAAACATTTTTCCTATATCATGTAGATAAGCACAAATTGTGCAGTAGATTGTGAAATCTTTTGGCAGATGCAAATACTCGCAAAGCCTACAGGTAAGAGATGCAACATTTTCGGAATGCTTTCTAGTAAATACGTCTAAACTATCTAACATATTTAGTTGATAGCGCATAGTGTTATCTAAATTGTAAGACTTTAAAGATGTCTTACTATAAAAATCAAAACTATCAGTTTTCATTTGTTATTTCCTCCATAATCATTTTACATTAAAAAGAAAACCAGGTCAAGCTTATACGTAAATTTTATGACAAAATACTTGAATATTATGTAAATTTGTGATAGAATTAAACCAAGTTCCAGAAATGGACAAATTCAAAAGGAGGTATGCCTTATGGCAAGGGAGCGGAACGATTTTGGTGCACATCAGCAGATACTTTTTTTAAATGGTAACCTGCAGAAGGCCATAAAGGAATATCAAACTGGAAAACAAGAAAAACCATTTGAGTACCGTCATTATGGTTTAATGTACCCAAAAGCGATAAAGCATTATTCGCAAATGGGCTTTGCACTTCTATGGCATAGAGACCTAAAGGACTCTACAAAGAGCTATTGGTCTTTTATGCTACCAAAAGATTCTAAAACACCCGTTATTGAACCTTAAGGCAATACCATCTAATTCCCCGTGTATGTTTGTACGTGGGGAATTTTTAGTTAAAACTTGCATTTTTTGGCAAAGTAGTGTATAATTGTATTAGTTATGTAGACTAATAAACAAAGGAGATGTTTTTATGGATGAAAATGAATACAACGAGAACATTGAAGAGATAAAAAAGAACTTTAAACTAATGGAAGAGTGTAATGACACTCTTATAAGAATGAAAAAAATAGAAGAAGTAGAAAGTAAAAAATAAGGAGGTAAAAAATGGCTACAAAAAAACAAGTAGAAAAATCAATGCAAGATGCTTTTGCGGGTATTGATGATTTAAAAAACAACTTAGCAACAAGAGTAGCAGAAATTAACAAAGAAAGAAACGATTACGTCAATAGTGAAGCAATAAAGGTAGTGTCTGAAGATTATTTAAGAAATCACTTCAGAGACTATGATGATTACATTCTAGATGGAGGAACAAGAGAAGATTTTGTTGAACAGAAATTATCATTAGAACAAAAATTAGACATTATTACAGAATACAATATCAACAAGCAATTGCTAGAAGGAGACAATTCCATAGAAGCAAATTTAAATGATATTGCTGGAAGAAAAAAAGATAATAAGTCTCAATATAAAGAAGAAGCATTAGATTTAGTAGGAATGTATGAGAAAGTATTACAAGATAATGAAACGAGAATAAATACTTTAAAACAAGATATCGAAAAAACAAAAGCACAAATTTCAGATGCAGAAAAACAACTACAAAATGTAATGGGAAAAGATGATGAGACTATTGCCTTATCTGGAAGGTTAAGTGGTAAACTGGATAAGAATAAAGCTATTGAAGAATTAAATAAGCACATAGACGGATTAAGAAAGAAACTAACAACTCAAGAAAAGCAACTGGAGGATTTTACAAGACTACAGTCAAAAATGGAGTCAGAATTTAAAGCGAGAAAGGCAGAAATAGAAACTTTCTTAAAAGCACAAAATATTTATGCATTTAGAGAAGCTCCAGAAGTATCTTCTACCAATTCAGATGAAGTAACAAAAGAGAATTCTGGCAATGACAAAAAAGATGAAACAAAGTCTATGGTTGCACTAACACCAAAAAAAGTAGCAAAATCTATGTTCAACGATTTTAGAACTTCATCACCAGAAAGACAAAGAAAACTATTAATGAGAAATGGCAGTGAAGATATAGTAAAAATGGCAAGATATTTAGGCCCAATTGATAGAAGAGAATTTGGAAGAATAATGAAACAAAGAATTAATGAGCTTCCAAATGATGTAATCTCTTTTAACGGAGTAAGTATTACAAAAGAAGAATTGAGTAATATGAAAAAAATGCCTGACCAAAAATTAAAAGCAATTCGTCAAGAAATAGATAGATTTAATGGAGACTTTGAAAACAAGACAATTGATGAAATAAGCGAATTTGAGGATAAATTAAAATATGTTAGAGCAGGTGCTTTAATTTCTGAAACATCAGGATTGTTTAGAGGAATAAGAAGATTTTTTGATAGATTTAGTGAAAAAGGGACTTCAATTTATGAACTATCAAAATCAGCTGCTAAATATGCAACATTGAAAGAAGAAAGAACAGTAAAAAAAGAAGCCATGTTAGATCGATTAAGAGTTAAAGTTAGTAGAGGAAAAATGGACGAATATGCACATACATCTACAAAGGATTTAGATAGAACAGGAGCAGATGATTTTAGCAGATAAATTTTAGCCCAAACCATTGACATATCAATAAAAAAATGATATAATTTTAACCGCTAATCGTGGAAACGATTTAGCGGTTATATTTTTTTATAGGAGGTGAAACAAAATTGCCAACAATTAACCAATTAGTAAGGAAAGGAAGAAAAACTTCTACTACTAAATCTACAGCTCCAGCGCTTCAAAAAGGTTATAACTCAAAGAAAAAGAGACAAACTGATAACAGAAGCCCACAAAAAAGAGGTGTATGCACAGTAGTAAAAACAGTAACTCCTAAGAAACCTAACTCAGCTTTAAGAAAAGTAGCAAGGGTTAGACTTTCAAACGGTTACGAAGTTACATCTTACATTCCAGGGGTAGGTCATAACTTACAAGAGCACAGCGTTGTTCTAATCAGGGGTGGAAGAGTAAAGGACCTTCCAGGTGTACGTTACCATATCATTCGTGGAACGCTTGATACTGCAGGAGTAAAAGACAGAAATCAAGCTAGATCTAAGTATGGTGCTAAAAGACCTAAGAAGGGGTAAAAATTTCCATAAACTTCGTACTGCTACGTTAACCTTCATAAATTTTTTTTCGATGTACCTTTGTACAATCTCAAAAAAATTTATTCGGTTGCCTTGCATTACTCGTTTCTGAAAATTTTTACAGAGACTTTATCGAAATTCAGATAAAGAAATGAATTAATAGTGCGAAATAATTAGTCAAGAAATTGATTTTATATATAAAGTAGCACTATGCTTAGGGGAATTGCCCTTAAGAGTACCTAGGTGTTTTAGTTAAAACACCAAAAACAGCTTAAAATAAAGAAGGAGGGAAGAATAGTGCCAAGAAAAGGATATATTGCAAAAAGAGAAGTTTTACCAGACCCAATTTATAATAGCAAAGTTGTTACAAAATTAATTAACAATGTAATGCTAGATGGTAAAAAAACAGTTGCTCAAGAAATCGTTTATGGAGCTTTTGATATAATCAAGGAAAAAGAACAAAAAGATCCACTAGAAGTATTTGAGCAAGCGCTAAATAACGTAATGCCAGTTCTTGAGGTTAAAGCAAGAAGAGTAGGTGGTGCTACATACCAAGTACCTATGGAAATTAGACCTGAAAGAAGACAAACTTTAGGTTTAAGATGGCTTGTAATTTATGCAAGAGCTAGACATGAAAAAACAATGGCTGAGAAATTAGCTGGTGAAATAATAGATGCATTAAACAGCACAGGTAGTGCATTTAGAAAGAAAGAAGATATGCATAAGATGGCAGAGGCTAATAGGGCTTTTGCTCATTACAAATGGTAAAATTGTGCATTAAACAAGTTTAATGCAGTGAATAATTAATAGTGAATAATGAATAATGAATAGTATTTGAAGTTTTTCAGCAAAGCTGAAAAACTACATTTACTATGAGCTTTTCACTATTCACCATTCACTATTCACCAAATAAAAATAAAGAGAGGAGAAAAAATATATGGCAGGAAGAGCATTTCCACTAGAACAAACTAGAAATATAGGAATAATGGCTCATATAGATGCAGGAAAAACCACTACAACAGAGAGAATTCTTTTCTACACAGGTATTAACCATAAAATAGGTGAGGTTCACGAAGGTGAAGCTACTATGGACTGGATGGAGCAAGAACAAGAAAGAGGTATTACAATTACTTCTGCTGCTACTACATGCCAATGGTTAGGTCGTAGAATAAACATCATAGATACTCCAGGTCACGTTGACTTCACTGTAGAAGTAGAAAGATCTTTAAGAGTACTTGATGGCTCTGTATTAGTTATTGCTGCAAGAAGTGGTGTTCAACCACAATCTGAAACAGTTTGGAGACAAGCTGATAAATATCATGTACCAAGAATGGCATATGTAAATAAAATGGATATGACAGGTGCAGATTTTTATGGTTCAGTTGAGCAAATGAAAGAAAGACTTCATGCAAACGCAATTCCAGTACAAATTCCAGTTGGAGCTGAAGACAACTTCCAAGGAATAGTTGATTTAATCAAAATGAAAGCTTTCATTCATAAAGATGATTTAGGAAAAGAAATCGAAGAGACAGAAATTCCTGATGATTTAAAAGAAAAAGCAGAAAAATATAGAAGCGAAATGATAGAAGCTGCGGCAGAAGCTGATGACGATTTAATGATGAAATACTTAGATGGAGGAGAACTTACAGAGGACGAAATAAAAATGGGACTTAGAAAAGGAACTATTGCAAATACTATCGTACCTGTAACATGTGGTTCTTCATACAAAAACAGAGGTGTTCAAGAATTACTTGATGCTATAGTTTACTACATGCCATCTCCACTAGACATTCCTAACATTAAGGGTGTTGATGAAGATGGAAATGAAGTAGAAAGAATTACTGGTGATGACCAGCCATTCGCTGCTTTAGCATTTAAGATTGCTACAGACCCTTATGTTGGAAAGCTTTGCTTCTTTAGAGTATATTCAGGTGTACTAGAAGCTGGATCTACAGTATTGAATTCAAACAAAGATAAGAAGGAAAGAATTGGTAGAATTCTTCAAATGCATGCAAACCACAGAGAAGATATTGAAAAAGTTTACTCTGGAGATATTGCTGCAGCAGTTGGATTAAAGGAAACAACAACAGGTGATACATTATGTGATGAAAATGCACCAGTTATCCTTGAATCTATGGAATTCCCAGAGCCAGTTATTGATATTGCAATCGAACCTAAAGACAAGGTAGCAAGCGAGAAGATGGGTATAGCTCTTGCAAAACTTGCAGAAGAAGATCCAACCTTCAAAACTTATACAGACCATGAAACAGGCCAAACAATTATCGCTGGTATGGGTGAGCTTCACCTAGACATTATCGTAGACAGACTAAAAAGAGAATTTAAGGTAGAAGCAAATGTAGGTAAACCACAAGTTGCTTACAAAGAAACAATAAGGAATAGCGTAAGAGTTGAAGGAAAATTCATCCGTCAATCTGGTGGTAAAGGTCAATACGGTCACGTATGGCTTGAAATGGAACCATTAGAGCCAGGAAGTGGAATCAAATTCGAAAGCAAAATCGTAGGTGGTGCAGTTCCAAAAGAATACATCAAACCTATCGAAGCAGGAATTAGAGAAGCTGCTGAAAGCGGAGTTTTAGCTGGATACCCAGTTATAGACTTTAAGGCTACTTTAGTAGACGGTTCATACCATGAAGTTGACTCTTCAGAAATGGCCTTCAAAATTGCAGCATCTATGGCATTTAAAGAAGGATGTAAGCAAGCTAAATCAGTTATCCTTGAGCCTATCATGAGAGTTGAAGTAACAGTTCCAGAAGAATATATGGGAGATGTTATAGGAGACATTAACTCAAGACGTGGTAGAATGGAAGGAATGGAAGCAAGAGGAGGAGCACAAATAATTCGTGGATTCATCCCACTTGCAGAAATGTTTGGTTATGCAACAGACTTACGTTCTAAGACACAAGGTAGAGGAACATATGCAATGGAACCATCACACTATGAAGAAGTTCCAAAATCAGTATTAGAAACAATCGTTGCAACAAGAGGAAAGAAAGAAGAATAACTAAAGTGAGAAAAAGAGAACCGTCCCTTTTTCTCACAAACAAATTTGCAAAAATTCCATAAAACCCTTGCAAAAACGAAAAAAATAGTATAAAATACTATTACTTTAAATTAGTTTTAAAATTTAAAAAAATATTAGAGAGAAATCTCGGAAATTAAAAGGAGGAAATTTCAAATGGCAAAAGCAAAATTTGAAAGAACAAAACCACACGTTAACATTGGTACAATAGGCCACGTTGACCATGGTAAAACAACTACAACAGCAGCTATTACAAAATACCTAGGATTACTAGGAAAAGCTCAGTATACAGCTTATGATCAAATCGACGGAGCACCAGAGGAGAAAGCAAGAGGAATCACAATTAACACAGCTCACGTTGAATATGAAACAGAAAAAAGACACTATGCACACGTTGACTGCCCAGGACACGCAGACTACGTAAAGAACATGATCACAGGTGCTGCACAAATGGATGGTGCAATATTAGTTGTATCAGCAGCAGATGGTCCAATGCCTCAAACAAGAGAGCATATCCTTCTTGCAAGACAAGTTGGTGTTAAATATATCGTTGTTTACTTAAATAAATGCGATATGGTTGATGACCCAGAATTACTTGAATTAGTTGAAATGGAAGTTAGAGAATTACTTTCTAAATACGATTTCCCTGGAGACGAAATTCCAATCATTAAAGGTTCATCATTAAAAGTTCTAGAGAGCACATCTACAGATCCTAATGACCCTGTATATGCTCCAATGAAAGAATTAATGGATGCAGTAGATAGCTACATCCCAACACCAGACAGACCAACAGATCAACCATTCTTAATGCCAGTTGAAGACGTATTCACAATTACAGGTCGTGGTACAGTTGCAACAGGTAGAGTAGAAAGAGGAGTTGTTAAAGTATCTGACGAAGTTGAAATTATCGGTCTTTCTAAAGAAAGAAAGAAAACAGTTGTAACAGGCGTTGAAATGTTCAGAAAATTGTTAGACCAAGCTGAAGCTGGAGATAACATTGGTGTTCTATTAAGAGGTATTGATAGAAAAGAAATCGAAAGAGGTCAAGTTCTAGCAAAACCAGGAACAATCCATCCACATACAAAATTCAAAGCACAAGTATACGTTCTAACAAAAGAAGAAGGTGGACGTCATACACCATTCTTCACAAACTACAGACCACAATTCTACTTCAGAACAACAGACGTTACAGGTGTTATCGAATTACCACAAGGCACAGAAATGTGTATGCCAGGTGATAACGTAGATATGACAATCGAACTTATTACACCAATCGCAATTGAAAAAGGACTAAGATTCGCTATCCGTGAAGGTGGTAGAACAGTAGGTTCTGGTATCGTTGCTGAAATAATTGAGTAATAAATATTTACAAAAAAGAGCCATTAGGCTCTTTTTTGTTGTATAGGAAAAATCGGCTAAAATGCATAGCGTGAGCAAAAGAGGACACTCCTCTTTTTAGAGGAATGTCCTCTTTTGCTCGTTTTTTCTAGCATAAAATACCATAAATTACATATACTACTAACATATTATTATTTTTGGGGGAGTATATGTGGAGAATAAAGACATTGAACTTATAAAAAGTGTAATAAAATCAAAGAGAAACCTTGAAGTTGCAAGCAAAAATTATGAATATGCTGAAGGAGATTTAATAGACTATTATACTTTTCAAATAAAAGCAGAACAGGCAAAGCTAGACTACTTATTTAAAAAAATCAAAAATAGAAATCTTGTATCAGATATGATAAATGAAATAAAAATAAGATTAGAAGACGAGGCAATGTAAATTTATATGAATAAAGTAACCAATTTAATAAAAACACTTGCATTTTTTAAAATAAAATAATAAAATAGTTCTACCACAAATATATATGTGGTAGAATTATTCTATTAAAGAATTTAAATTAGTTGTAAGAGAGGTTAAGAAATCTGGGGACAGGTTTTAAACCTGTCCCCAGATTTCTTAACGATTTGCAACAAATAGGAGGAAATATTATATGACAATAATATTAGACGCAATGGGGGGAGACAACGCACCTGATGCTGCTTTAAAAGGAGCAGTAAAAGCTGCAAGGGAAATTGAATCAAATATACTATTAGTCGGCAATGAACAAGTTTTACTTAAAAGAATAAAAGAGCTGTTTGGTAAAGACAATATAGAGGAAGTATCCACGAAATTATCTATATATAATGCAACAGAAGAAATTGTAATGGAAGATATTCCAACAGATGCAATAAGACATAAAAAAGATTCTTCTATGGTAGTAGGGTTTAATTTGCTTAAAGAAGATAAAGGAGATGTATTTATTTCAGCAGGAAACTCAGGAGCTTTACTTACAGGTGCAACTTTAATAGTAGGTAGAATAAAAGGAATAGATAGACCTGCTATTGCACCAATGCTTCCTGCATATAAAAAAGGATTAATGCTAATAGATGCTGGAGCAAATACAAATTGCAAACCTAATAATCTAGTTCAATTTGCACAAATGGCCACAATTTATTTAAGAAACAATTATGGAATAGAAAATCCTGCTATTGGGCTTTTAAATATTGGAACAGAGCCAACAAAGGGAAATGAGCTTATAAAAGAAACATATCAAATACTATCTACAAAAGGTACAGAGCTAGGAATTAATTTTGCACGGAAATGTAGAAGGAAGAGATGCTTTTTCAGGTAAAATAGACGCATTACTTACAGATGGATTTACAGGAAATGTTTTCTTAAAAACAGTTGAAGGATTTGGAAAGCTTGTTAAAAGAAACCTTACAGAAAGCCTAAAGAAGAACTTTTTAAGTACTTTAGCAGCACTTCCTGCACTTCGCGGAATAAAACGATTTACCAAAACAATGGACTACAAAGAATATGGCGGAGCATTATTTTTAGGTGTAAAAAAACCAGTAGTAAAAGCACATGGAAGTAGCGATGAATATTTATTTTATTTTACAATAAAACAAGCAGAGCAGTTTGCAAAAAGTAAAGCAGTAGATAATATGAGAGAAGAATTTGAAAAAATTAAAATAAATACTTGACATTTATCAAAACATATATTATTGTTTATACATACAATGTTGTTATCAGTTTTTAAAATATGAAAATTTTTTAGGAGGTGAACTTAAGATAATGAGTTCAGAAGAAGTTTTTGAAAAGGTAAAAAATATAATTGTAGAGCAATTAGGAGTAAGCGAAACAGCAGTTGTACCAGAAGCATCTTTTATAGATGATTTAGGTGCTGATTCACTAGATATAGTAGAATTAGTTATGGCATTAGAAGAAGAATTTGATTTAGAAATTCCAGACAGTGATGCTGAAAAAGTAGTAACAGTACAAGATGTTGTAGATTACATAAAAGATAATGTGTAGCAGTGTGAACACGGGGACAGGTCCGTTTGGGGACATTTGTCTCCTTTTGGGACACATCTTGACGAAAGAATTTGCAGTAGTTAAGATGTGTCCCAAAAGGAGACAAATGTCCCCAAACGGACCTGTCCCCAAAAGAAAGAAGATGAAAAGATGAACACAAAAGGTTTTGAAGAGGAAATAGGAATAAGATACAATAATAAGGTACTAATAGAAAAGGCACTAACGCATACATCCTATGCGTACGAACATAATGTTGAAAGCAATGAAAAGCTCGAATATTTAGGGGATGCTATTTTAGAGTATGTAATTAGTGATTATCTATTTAACAATTACAAAAATCTTTCAGAGGGAGAAATGACTAAAGTTAGAGCTGCGGTAGTTTGTGAAGACAGCTTGTATAAGGTGGCAAAAAAGCATAATTTTAGTGATTTCTTAAATTTAGGTAGAAGCGAAATATCAAGTGGTACGGACAAGCCTGCTATTCTAGCAGATAGTGTTGAAGCTGTAATTGCTGCAACATATTTAGATAGGCGGCCTAGATGTAGTACGTGAATTTATAATAGAAAACTTAAAAAATGCTGTGGAAAACGCATCTAAAGAAGTGGGCAAAAAAGATTATAAAACTGTATTACAGGAAAAACTGCAGGCAAAAGGAAATGTGCATATTGAATATAAAACAATAAAAGAAGAAGGGCCAGATCACGATAAAGAATTCACAGTGGAGTTATTAGTAAATGGAAAGTGCATAACTACAGGGGTTGGAGCAAGTAAAAAACATGCAGAAATGCAAGCTGCACAAAAAGCACTAGAACAAATTTAAGGAGGAACAATGAAAAGACACTATAACATACCGATATTTGTACCACATTTAGGTTGCCCACAAAATTGTACATTTTGTAATCAAAAAAAGATATCAGGTGAGACTAAACAAGTAAGCAGAGAAGATGTAAAAAATACTATCGAAGAGTATTTAAATAGTTTTAAAGAGGATGGCACAGTTGAGGTTGCCTTCTTTGGAGGAAGTTTTACGGGTATTCCAAAGGAAAAACAAGAAGAGCTTCTTGAAGCAGCATATGAATATGTGAAGCTTGGAAAAGTAGATAGTATAAGATGCTCGACAAGACCAGACTACATTGATAAAGAGGTTTTAAAAAGACTAAAAAAATATAATGTCAAAACTATAGAACTTGGAGTGCAATCTTCAAATGATTACATACTAAAAAAAAGCAAAAGAGGGCATACCTTTGAAGACGTAAAAAAAGCTTCTAAATTGATTAGAAGAAGCGGATTTGTACTTGGGCATCAAATTATGGTGGGACTGCCAGATAGCACAAAAATAGATGAACTAAATACAGCCAAGGATTGTGCAAAATGTAAGCCTAAAATAGTTAGAATATATCCAGTACTTGTAATAAAAGGAACTCAGCTTGAAAAAGACTATAATGATGGTACATATGAGCCACTGTCTGTAGCACAAGCAGTGGAAACTAGCAAAGAGCTTTGCAATTTCTTTAAAAAGAAACACATAACAGTAATAAGAATTGGACTTCAAAACACAGATACTATTTCCACTCCAGATGTAGCAGGAAGTGAGGTAGTTGCAGGGCCTTATCATGAAGCTTTTGGGCAGTTGGTAGAAAGTGCAATTTGGTATGACAAGATTTTTGAGAGAATAAAAAAATTTAATGTAAAAGTAAAGAAAATAGAGCTTTTAATAAATCCAGAAGATGTAAATAATGTTGTTGGACATAAGAGAGAAAATATTATAAAGCTTAAAGATTTATATGAGGTTAAAACAATTGTTAAACAAGATGAAAAAATGAAGCAAGGGAAATTTGAAATTAATATCTTGGAAACATATAATGATTAAAAATAATGTATAATTTCTAAAAAACCACTCATACTCAAAGTATGGGTGGTTTTTAATGAACATAAAAAAGACTTTTATAGAGCTTATTCAAATAATCTGTGGAACTATTGTAATGGCTATGGGGACAGGCTTGTTTTTAGTACCAAATAAATTATCGACAGGTGGATTTGCGGGAATTGCAACAATATTTTATTATTTATTTAAAGCTCCAGTGGGAATAGTAATGATTATTCTAAATGTCCCACTATTCATATTTGCATTTTTTAAATTAGGAAAAAAATTTTTTTTAAAAGCAATAATACGGAACAGTATCTCTTTCCATATTTATAGATGTATTTGAAAAAATACATCCATTTACAAGTGATAAAATACTAGCATGCCTTTATGGAGGCATTTTAGTTGGTATAGGTTCAGCAATTATACTAAAGGCAAATGCTTCAACAGGAGGAAGCGACCTATTATCTCAAATAATAAGGAAATATAAAAAAGATATTCGCTCAAGTACAATTATAATAACAGCAGATACAATTATTGTAGGCTTAAATGTGGCTGTATTTAAGCAAATAGAAATTGCTCTTTATTCTGCAATAGCAATATATATAATGGGAAAAGCAATAGATATTTTATTAGAAGGAATATACTTTTCAAAAATGGTATATGTAATATCAGATAAGTATCAAGAAATAGCAAAAAAAATAACAGCTGATGTACAAAGGGGTACAACGGGACTGTATGCAAAAGGAATGTATACCAATAAGGAAAAAATGCTACTTCTTTGCGTAGTCCGGAAGAGGAGAAGTAACTGCTATTCGCAAAATTGTAAGTGAGGAAGACCCAAACGCATTTTTAATAATATCAAATGCAAGAGAAGTATTTGGAAAAGGATTTAAGTGACGCTTGTTTTCTATTATCATTTATGTTACAATTCTAATTGGTGAAAACAAATGGAACAAGAGTATGTAATAGAAAACGCAAATTCATTTGAGCCAAAGCAGGTGTTTGAATGTGGACAATGTTTTAGATGGAATGAAGAAACTGACGGAAGCTACACAGGTGTGTTTGGCAAGAATGTATTAAATGTAAAAAAAGAAGCAAATAACATATATATAAAAGGTATTTGTGATGGTGATATAAAGGAAATTTGTACAGAGTACTTTGACTTAAACCGAGATTATGAAGAAATTAAAGAAAAACTTTCTAAAGTAGATGAAAATGTGGCTACGAGTATAGCTTATGGAAGCGGAATAAGGCTTTTGAACCAAGACCTATGGGAAACATTAATATCATTTATTATTTCAGCAAACAATAACATTCCAAGAATAAAGAAAATAATAGAAAGACTTTCGAAGGAGTATGGAAGCCCTATAGAATGGGGAGAAAATATATATTATACTTTCCCAAGCGTGGGACAATTAAGAAACGTTACTGTGGAAGAATTTCGAGAAGCAGGACTTGGATTTCGTGATAAATATGTAGCAGATGCTGTAAGGAAAGTAGTAAGCAAAGAGGCTAATCTAGAAGACATGTACAAAATTGAAAGTACGGAGATTTTAAGGCAAAAATTAATGGAATTTAATGGCGTTGGAGAAAAGGTGGCAGACTGCGTGCTATTATTTTCAAATCTAAAAAGGCTAGACAGTTTCCCAGTAGATGTATGGGTAAGGCGAGTTATGGGAGAACTGTATTTTCCAGGAATAGAGGAAAAAAATATAGATAAAAAAGAGATACAGAACTTAGCAAAAGAAAAATACAAAAATTTAGCAGGAATAGCACAACAATATTTGTTTTATTGGAAAAGAGAAGCGTAGCATACTAGCGCGAGGGAAGTTATATATTTTTTTTGGGTGACTCCAGGGTGACCGCCGTAGAACCTGTGTGAGCGATAAGCGAACTACAGGACCTAGGATGGGGCAACGAGAAAGAAAAAAATATAACTCCCCGGGAGCGGAAACAAGTAAAAATGATTTGAGGTATTATATGAGCTTACGAATAATTTATGGCAGAAGCCGGAAGCGGTAAAAGCCAATATTGTTTTAATGAAATAAAGAAAAAAATAAAAGAAAATGAGCAAGTGTTTATGATTACACCAGAGCAGTTTTCTTTTACAGCTGAACAAAAATTACTAGAAACTTTAGACACAGATAGTAGCTTAAACGCTGAGGTAATTTCGTTTGGAAGGATTGCACATAGAGTTTTACAGGAAGTGGGAGGCGTTGGAGCTAAGATGCTTTCTGAAAATGGCAAAAAAATGTTACTATATGATATTTTATCTGGAGGAAAAGCTAGCCTTACATTCCTTGGCAAAACTGAAGAAAACACAGAGATAATTGTAAATAGCTTAACAGAAATGAAAAAGCATTGTATTAGTCTAGATACTTTAAAAAATACAATAGAACAAACAGAAGATATGCGTTTAAAGCTAAAGCTTAAAGATATATATTACTGCTACTATGAATTCCAAAACAGAATGGGAAGCTCTTACATAGAGGAAAACGATACTTTAAGTTTGCTTGCAGAAAAGTTGGAGCAAAGCATTATGTTTAAAGATGCTATAGTCTACATAGACGAATTTTCTGGTTTCACTACTCAAGAATACGAAGTAATTAAGGTCATTTTAAAACAAGCTAAAGAGGTAACAATCACTCTTGTAAGTGATAATTTAAATGTAGAAGACCAAGACTATCTTTTTTACTCAAATAATAAAATAGCTAAAAAAATTGGAACTAATGCAGAACTTATATATTTGCAGAATCAGCCAAGATTTAAAAATGAGGAATTACATATACTTGAACAAAACATATACGACATTCCAAAAGTAGCATGCCAAGAAGAACCAAAGCACATACACTTAAATTTGGCAGAAAATCCATATGATGAAATAGAAAATGTAGCCTGCAAAATAGTAAGTTTAGTTAAAGAAAAAGGCTATTCATATAAAGATATATCTGTAATTACAAAAAATGCAGAGGAAGCGGGAGCTATTATTAAGGCCATATTCCGTTCTTATGATATACCAAACTTTATAGACGAGAAAAAAGATTTAAGCCAAAATGTGCTTATAAAGTTTTTACTATCAAGTCTAGAAGTATTAGCAAAGGGATGGAAAACGGAAACAGTATTATCTTGCATAAAGACAGGTTTTTTTTCTATAACAGAAGATGAGTTATATGAGCTAGAAGCTTATGTTCATACCTGGGGAGTAAAGCAAAAAGGATGGTATGAAAAAGACTGGGAATATGGATTTAAAGATGAAGTAGAAAAAAATAGAATAAATGAAATTCGTAAAAAAGTCATTATTCCTATTCTTCATTTAAAAGAAGAATTAGGAAGACAGAAAACAGTAAAAGAAATATCAATAAAAGTTTATGAATATCTTAAAGAAATGAATGCAGAAGAAACATTAAACATAAAAATACAAGAATTTGTGGAGCAGGGAGAAGTAGAAATTGCAAATGAATATATAACTGGGATGCAGGTTATTACCAAAACATTAGATGAAATGGTAAGTATACTTGGAGAAAAGAAAGTATCATTTGAGAAGTACATGGAACTACTAAAAATAGGACTTAGCGGAGATGTATTAGGTGCAATACCTGCAACACTAGACCAAGTTATTGTAGGCGATATAGACAGAAGTAGGACTCACAAAGTAAAAGCAGTATTTATTATAGGTTTAAATGACGGAGTTTTTCCAAGTTCAAGAAAAGAAGAAGGTTTTCTAAATGATAATGATAGATCTGCTTTAGAAAAAATGGGAATAGAGCTTGCAAAAGATAGCATAGCGAATCTCTATGAGGAACAGTTTTCAATTTATAAAGCATTTTCAACAGCAGAAGAAGAAATATACTTATCATACCCAGTAGCAGATAAAGAAGGAACAGCACTTAGACCGTCAAATTTAATATTTGAAGTAAAAAAGATATTTCCAAATATTAGGCAAATAAAAGAAAGAGAAACCAAATTAATTAATAAAAAAGTTACATTTGATAATTTATTATTAGCCATGAAAGAAAAGAAAACGGATAAGCAATGGCAAGCAATTTATGAAATATATAAAGAAGATAGCGCGTGGAAAGACAAATTAAGCAGTGCCATGAAGGGACTAAAAGATACCAATTTACCAGTTCCAATAGATGAAAAAAATATAAAGAAATTATATGGAAATGTGCTAAAAACAAGCGTGTCTAGATTAGAACAATACAGAAAATGTCCATTTTCATTTCACTTAAAATACGGATTAAAATTAAAAGAAGAGGGAGAATTTAATTTAAAAGCGGTAGATACGGGTTCTTTTATGCATGAGGTAATTGCTAAATTCTTTGACTATGTAGAAGAAAATAATATCAAATACAAAGAAGTAGAAGATGAGAAAATTAAGCAACTTGTAAGTAAGATAATAGAAGAAGAGCTAAATTTAAGCAGAAACCAAATTTTTAATAGTTCACCAAAGTTTAAAAGCCTAACAAGAAGATTATCTAAAGTAATTACTAAAGCAATGAAATATATTGTAGAACAGCTAAAATACAGCGACTTTTGCGTAGCAGGTGCAGAAATAGAATTTTCTGATAAATCTTCATATGAGCCAATACGCTTAGAGCTGGAATCAGGTGAAAAGATTGAAGTAACCGGAAAGATAGATAGAGTAGATATTGCAAAAAATGAAAATGGAAAGTATTTAAGAATAATAGATTATAAATCATCAGCAAAAAACATTGACTTAGATGAAGTTGTGGCAGGACTTCAAATACAGCTTCTTACATACCTAGATGTGGGATCCGAACTAGAACAGGCAATACCTGCAGGAATGTTTTATTTTGGACTAATAGATAATGTGCTGAAATCTAAGAAGAATAAAACAGATGAAGAAATAGAGGAAGAATTAAAAAAACAGTTCAAACTAAGTGGAATTTTACTTGCAGATGTTAAAGTTGCAAGGATGATGGATAATAAACTAGATAAGGGCTATTCAAGTACAATTCCTGTATTTGTTGATAAAGATGGTCAGCTTTCACTAAGCCGTTCTAATGTAATTACATTAGAAGAATTCAAAGAATTGCAAAAGCACACGAAAAAGATAATAAAACAAATTAGTAAAGAAATTTTAAGCGGAAATATAGATATAAAGCCATACAAAAACAAAGCAAAAAAAGCAACATGCGAATACTGCCCATATAAAAGCATTTGTAATTTTTCACCAGATAAAAAGGGTAATGAATATTTTTATATAAAAAACATAGAAAGACAGGAATTATTGGAGAAAATAAAAGAATAATTGCTACTGGGTAATAGCTTTTATAGCAATAGACGAAATATAGCAATTTTTCGATTAAACTGCGGACGCTTCGCTATTTTTTGCAATCAACTTTGGAACAGGTTTTCAACCTGCCCCAAAGTTGATTGCAAAAAATACCTCGTTTCATCTGCAAAATTCTATATTTCGTCTATTATGTTAAACACTAGCAAGTAACGAATAATTTAACTGTAGGGGCAGCATATCATGCTGCCAGGTAAAAGGAGAAATTAATGTACGAAACATGGGAGCAATTAGAAGAAGAAATTAAAGATTGCAAGAAGTGCAAGTTATGCCAAAACAGAACAAATATTGTTTTGGGTACAGGGGATAGAAATGCCGATATAATGTTTATAGGCGAAGGTCCAGGTGCAGATGAAGACAGAGAGGGAGAGCCGTTTGTAGGCAAAGCTGGTAAACTTATGAATGAAGCACTAATTGGCCTTGGAATTAAAAGGGACAAGTTATACATAGCAAATATAGTAAAATGTAGACCACCAGGAAATAGAAATCCAGAAGCAGATGAGACTATAGCTTGCATGGATTATCTTCGCTCGCAAGTAATGCTTGTAAAACCAAAAGTTATTGTATTACTTGGAAGTGTAGCGTTAAAAAACATCTTAGGAGAAGAATATCAAATCACAGCATCGAGAGGCAAATGGGTGGAGAAAAAGGGTATAAGATACATGCCTACATGGCACCCGGCAGCGCTTCTTCGCGATGAGGCTAAAAAAATTGAGTTTTGGAATGATTTAAAAGAAGTCAGAGATTGGAAGTTAGAAATTATAAATACGTAGCGCGAGGGAGAGCTTCTATTTTTTTAAAGCGACCCGCTCGGGGGGACCGCCGTGCGCTGTTAAGCACGAAGTGCTGTTATCAGCGCCGGTGGGATAAGGGGAGCGACTAAAAAAATAGACTCTCCCGGGAGCGGAAACAAATTTCGACTTCATTAAAGGAAAGGATAAAAAAATGAATGAATTACAAACAAAAACAGAATATTGCCTAAACTGCAGAAATAAACCGTGCCAGCAAGGCTGCCCACTTGGAAATGACATTCCTACATTTATTGCTTTAGCAAAAGAGCAAAAATACAAAGAGGCATATGAAGTATTATCTAAAACAACTGTAATGCCATTTATATGTGGAAAAATATGCCCAAAATCTAAACAATGCCAAGGAAAATGTGTGCGAGGAATAAAGGGCGAGCCTGTTTCAATTGGAGATATAGAATCTGAGATAGGAGATATGGCAATAAAAAATAGATGGTATCTAAATGTAGAAAAACCACAGCAAAATGGCAGAAAAATTGCAATAATAGGTTCAGGACCTGCTGGAATTACTGCAAGTATTGTTTTAGCAAAAGCTGGATTTGAGGTTACAATTTATGAAAAAAGAGAAAAAATAGGTGGCCTTTTAAGATATGGAATACCTGATTTTAGGCTTGATAAAAAGTACGTAGACATTCTAGAAGAATACATTAGAAAGCTTGGCATTAACATAAAAACAAATCAGCTAATTAGAAATATTCCAGAATTATTAAAGGAATATGATGATGTAATTTTAAGTAGCGGTGCAAATATATCTTCAAAAATGGGTATACCTGGAGAAGAATTGCCACATGTATTTGGAGCAAATGAATTACTAGAATATGGCAAACACCCAAATTATGAAAATAAAACGATAGTTGTAATTGGAGGAGGAAATGTAGCAATAGATGCGGCAAGAGTTGCAAAACGAAGGGGAGCAAAGAAAGTTATAATTGCATACAGAAGAGCAAAGGCGCAAATGCCAGCAGAACAAAAGGAAGTAGAAGATGCAATTGGTGATGGAGTGGATTTTCTATTTCAAGTAAATGTAAAGCAAATAGAAAAAGATAAAGTACATTTAGTAAAAACAGAGCTCGTTAAAAGAGAAGGAGAGACTAGACTAGTTCCAGTAGAAATTCCAGAAAGCATTTTTACATTAGATATAGATTATGTAGTAATGGCAATAGGCTCAAAATTAGATAAGGATGGACTTAACATAGAATTAAATGAAAAAGGATACATTAAAGTAAATGAAGGTTACGAAACAAGCATACCACATATATATGCATGCGGAGATTGCATTGGAGAGACACCAACAGTAGCTTGGGCAAGCAGGTCTGGAAGGGATGTTGCAAATAAAATGAAAATAATCTAGGAACAGGATTAATCCTGCCCCTAGATTGAGCCAAAGGGGACATTCCTCGTAGAGGTGCGTCCCCTTTGGCTCATTTTTCTTCCCATTAAAAACTATCTTGCTTTATAAATCCTAATTTAGTAAATATTCTTCTAAATAAACCAAAAATTCTTTTTGATTTTGGTATAATTGCTAAGTCAGTTGACAATGAGCTTTCTTCATATATTCCATGTTCTGCTATATAGGTAGCTTTTTCATCTAGTGCTTCCATCAAGCGTCTGTAAAATTCATTATAAAATTCATAGCCAGAGTTTACTGCAATGTACTCTCTAAAATTGTATATTTTATTTTTTAAATTCTTTATATCTTCTAATGTGTGTAAATTATTTAAGTCATATGAGAAACAATGAGAAATAATGGTATTTTGGCATTTGAAGAATAGTTCTGTTATTTCTTTTTTAGTATTTTCTATCATAGAATTGTAATTTCTAATTTCCCCTATATTGTCTTCATTGTCTTTTAATTCCTGAAAGTATACAGCAAGAGTATTTTCGAGTTCTAGAATTTTTTCCAAATTAGTTTCTATTATACCATATGCTTTTTTACTAGAAAGAGTTATAAACGTGTTTTTAAATACATCATTTCCGCTCAATAGTGCTATGGAATAGAGGATATGTCCCTGTAAAGTATGCCATTTGGTTTACTATAACACATTCTAATGGATAGCAGTCTATGCTATTTGTTGGTATTTCCATTCCATAGTAGGTTACGTGTTGAACAGGCATATTAAGTGCATTTGCAGTCATTAGTTGGACAGCAGCTTCATTTATTGCCATACCACGATTTTTAGCAAAATCAAACAAACCTAGTCTTATTAGGTTTCCTCTACTATCCTTTTGCTCTTGCAAATAGTGTATGCATTCATGCAAAGCAAACAAATCGGCATCTTCTAGAGGAAAGTTTGCATTAAAATAAATAGAATTATTTTTATAATAATATTTTGCACCACAAAGAGGATCTTCCATTTTTGCTAAGTACATATTTAGCCTTGAAATACTTGCAAAAACGTCACTACTTGAAAATCCATGTTCAGGAAAAGCATTGCAAATCCTATTTGCAATTTTCCCGCGCTATTAAATTAACATTAAGGGTATCAAGCTGTTTTAGAACCTCAATACCTTCTTTTCTTAACGTGCTCTCAATGCTCATATGTAACTCCTAAATATAATCTCACAAACATTATACATCAAAAATAGACAAAAAATATTACAGAAATATTAAGTTTTTGTTACAGAAATATTACATATTTTAAAAAATGATATAACATCTAAACGAAATATTATACCAGCTGAAGTAAAGTCTGGTGATAGATATACATATTCATTATAATCAAAGAATAGCACTAACAAAAGTGTGAGCCAAAGAGGAGTATTCCCTTTGGCTCACATTTGCTATTTTACCTTACTACAATATTATAAATCTTATTCTTAACGTAAATTTCTTTTATAATAGTCTTACCATCTAACAATCCACTAACTGTTTCATTGCTGTGAGCAATTTCTTTAACAGTAGCTTCATCAGAATCTAGTGGTGCAAAGATAGTTGCCTTTAGTTTTCCGTTTAATTGTACAGGAATTTCTATTTGGCTATCTATAGTTTTTGCTTCATCAAACTCAGGCCAAGCTTCGTATGTAATAGTGGTTTTATGACCTAGTTTTTCATGCCAAAGCTCCTCTGTAATGTGAGGGCATAATGGGTTAAGTAGCTTTACAAAACCTTCAGCATATTCTACTGGAAAAACTTCTTCTTTGCTTACAGCATTTATGAAAATCATCATTTGAGATATTGCTGTATTTATATTTAGAGATTCATAATCTGCTGTAACTTTCTTTACGGTACGGTTATATATTTTCTCTAAATTTTCATTCTCTACAGGCTTTATTTTATTTTCTTCCATATAAATACGATATACTCTATCTAAGAATTTTTTCGCTCCAACTACTCCTTCATTGCTCCATGGCTTATCTGCTCCAAGAGGCCCCATAAACATTTCATATAATCTTAATGTGTCTGCTCCATAGTCTCTAACAATATCAGATGGATTAACAACATATTTTGGAAAACGTTTTCCCATTTTAATTCCATTAGAACCTAATATCATACCTTGATGTACTAATTTTGCAAAAGGCTCTGGATTTGAAATTAAGCCTTTATCATAAAGGTATCTATTCCACATACGAGAGTATAATAAATGCCCTACCGCATGCTCTGGACCACCTACATAAAGGTCAACAGGCATCCAATGATCTACTAATTTACGGTCTGCAAATGACTTTTCATTATGTGGGTCGATATATCTTAAGAAATACCAACTTGAACCAGCTGAGCCTGGCATAGTTGACGTTTCCCTTTTGCCAGGAATTCCATTAACAGTAACATTAACCCATTCAGGTGCGTTTTCTAGAGGTGCTTTTCCGCCTTTGCTTTTATAATCTGTAAGAGGTGGTAGAATTAAAGGAAGCTCACTATCAGGTATAGCAATGCTTTCTCCATTTTCTAAATGAACGATAGGCAAAGGCTCTCCCCAATAACGTTGCCTTGCAAATATCCATTCTCTTATACGATAGTTCGTCTTTTTAGCGCCTACCCCCATATTTACTAATTTTTCTGTTATAGCAACTTTTGCATCTTCTACCGTAAGACCAGTAAACTCTTCGCTGTTTATTAATTTACATCCTTTTCCAAGATAATCCTGCTTTTCAAATGCAGAGTTTGATACATCTGCTCCATCTATTACTTGAATCATAGGAATTTTATATTTAGTAGCAAATTCAAAATCTCTTTGGTCATGAGAAGGTACTGCCATAACTGCACCTGTACCGTAATTTCCCAAAACAAAATCACCTAAGAAAACAGGAACTTCATTTCCATTTACCGGATTTATAGCATAAATACCTTTTAATTGAACTCCATTTTTATCTTTGTTTAGTTCTGTTCTGTCAATTTCGGATTTTTTTGCAGCTTCTGTTCTATATTTTTCAACTTCATCCCAGTTTTGTATACGTGGCTTTAACTCATCTACTAAAGGATGTTCAGGAGCTAAAGTCATAAAAGTTATACCATATATTGTTTCAATACAAGTTGTATATATTGAAAATTCTCCACCATCTTTAATTTTAAATTTTACTTCTACACCTGTTGATTTACCAATCCAATTTCTTTGTATTTCTTTAGTCGACTCTGGCCAATCAATGGTTTCTAATCCTTCAAGTAATTTTTCAGCGTATTTTGGAATATCTATAACCCATTGCTTCATGTTTTTCCTAATTACAGGGTATCCACCACGCTCAGATTTTCCATCAATAACCTCATCATTAGAAAGAACTGTACCTAATTCTTCACACCAGTTAACTGGCATGTCGATATATTTTGCATAGCCATCTTCATATAATTTTTTAAATATCCATTGCGTCCATTTATAATAAGAAGGATCTGATGTAGATATTTTTCTATCCCAGTCATAAGAAAAACCAAGCATTTTTAATTGTTTTTCAAAGGTTTTAATATTTTCCTCTGTAAATATAGCAGGGTGGTTTCCTGTTTGAATTGCATACTGTTCAGCAGGAAGACCAAAAGAATCATATCCCATAGGGTGTAAAACATTAAATCCTTGCATTCTTTTCATACGGCAAACAACGTCTGTGGCTGTGTATCCTTCAGGATGCCCTGCATGCAGACCAACGCCAGAAGGATATGGAAACATGTCTAACGCATAGTATTTTGGCTTACTAAAATCGGAGGTATCTGTTTTAAAAGTCTTGTTTTCTTCCCAATATTTTTGCCATTTTTGTTCGATTTCTGTAAAATTGTATGTATCCACTTATATCACTCCTAAAAAAAATAGTGAATAGTGAATGATGAATGGTGAATAGTTGATTATTCACTATTCAC
Organism: uncultured Clostridiaceae bacterium; assembly: GCA_947167695.1. Lineage (GTDB taxonomy): Bacteria > Bacillota > Clostridia > TANB77 > CAG-508 > UMGS1754. Next base: position 21,471 of record CAMVIX010000003.1, on the reverse strand, counting down.
TATTCATTATTCACTATTATGGCGGAGTGGGTGGGATTCGAACCCACGGGCCGTATACCGGCTACACTGATTTCGAGTCAGGCTCGTTATGACCACTTCGATACCACTCCAATTAAACTCCTAATATATTAGCATATTTTAGAAGCTTTTTCAAGAGGCTAATTGAGTACAGATTCGCAAATTTACTGAATAATGCTTTTTATGGAAATAGACGAAATATAGCAATTTTTCGGTGAAACTGCGGACACTTCGCTATTTTTTGCAATCAAATTTTGAACAGGTTTTTAACCTGCTCAAAATTTGTGCAAAAAACACCTCGCTTCACCTGCAAAATTCTATATTTCGTCTATTTAGTTTAGAAAGGCTATTATTCAGTATCTTGCAAATCTGTACTCAAAAATTCTTGTCATATTTTTAGCATGTCCACATATATATAAAATAAAAGGAGTGTGGGAAATATGTGGCATACTATGACAAAGGAAGAAATAAGAAGGAAGCTAAAAACAGATTTTGTGTATGGGCTAAGTGAAAAGGAAGCAGAAAAAAGGCAAAAGGAATATGGAGTAAATCAATTGCAAGAGAAAAAAAGGACAAACATTTTTATTAGGTTTTTATTACAGTTTAATGATTTCATGATTATTGCACTAATTGTTGCAGCAGGTGTATCTGCTGCTATTTCATACATAGAAGGTACACGGAGAATACATAGATTCTATTATAATTGTTGCAATTGTTATGTTTAATGCCTGCATGGGGCTAATTCAAGAAAGTAGAGCAGAAAAAGCTATAGATGCTTTAGCAAAGCTTTCTGCACCAAATGCAAAGGTAAAAAGAGACGGTAAAATAAAAGAAATTCCAAGTGAAGAGGTTGTACCAGGAGACATTGTTTTACTTGAAACAGGTAATTTTGTTCCAGCAGATTGCAGGCTATTAGAGACCTCTAGGCTTACAATTGAAGAATCTGCCTTGACGGGTGAGTCGGTTCGGCGTAAATAAAGAGCCAGATGCAATATTAAATAGAGGAGTCCTACCAGCGGACATGGTAAACATGGCGTTTGCTACAACAACAGTAGTATCAGGGCACGGAGAGGCTGTTGTATGTGATACAGGAATGAATACTAAGGTAGGACAAATAGCAAAACTTATCCTTTCAGACAAAGCACCAGACACGCCTCTTCAAAAAAAACTTGGAGAAGTAGGTAAAAAGCTTGGTTTAGCAGCTCTCGCGATTTGCTCATTTATATTTATTATAGGTATATTAAAAAGAATTCCTTGGCTGGAAATGTTTATGACGTCAGTTGGACTAGCTGTAGCAGCAATTCCAGAGGGATTACCTGCTATTGTTACAATTCTTCTATCAATTGGTGTCACAAAAATGGCAAAGAAAAATAGTATTATTAGAAAACTACCGGCTGTTGAAACACTTGGCTGTAGTGAGGTTATATGTTCAGATAAAACAGGAACTCTTACACAAAATAAAATGAAAGTGGTGCAAATTACAGATGGTTTCTCTGCAATTACCAACCAGATTACAAGTACCAATAGGCTTATTTTAGAGTTGCGGTAGCCTTTGCAATGATAGCTTTTTGCAAGAAGATGCAGGAAAACTCATGGCAATAGGAGAGCCAACTGAGAATGCTATTATAAATGCGGGGGCTGAAAATGGTATATATAAATACAATTTAGAAAGAGAATTTCCAAGAGTGCGGAGAAGTTCCGTTTGACTCTACAAGAAAGCTTATGAGTACAATACATAAAGTACCAGTTCGGGTATAAAGTAATTACTAAAGGTGCACCAGATGTGCTTTTAGGCAGATGCACACAAGATTACAATAATGGTAAAATCATATCTATGACGCCTTCAAGAATTGAACAAATAAAAAATGCAAATAGAAAAATGGGCGAAAGAGCGTTAAGGGTTTTAGCTGTGGCTTATGCAGATATAAAAAGTATGCCAGGACAAACAAAGCCAGAAGAAATTGAAAAGAATCTAATATTTGTAGGATTAATTGGCATGATAGATCCACCAAGAGAAGGAGTAAAAGAAGCGGTAGCAACATGTACGAGAGCGGGAATTAAAACTGTAATGATAACAGGAGATCATTTAGAAACTGCAAAAGCTATAGCAAAAGAACTTGGAATTTTAAAGAACTCAGACCTTGCTATAACAGGGGCGGATTTAGACAAAATACCTGGGGAAAAGTTAGAAAAAGAGATTATGAATTATTCAGTATTTGCAAGAGTTTCTCCTGAACACAAGGTTAGGATAGTAAAGGCATTTAGAGCAAACGGGAAAGTAACCGCAATGACGGGAGATGGTGTAAATGATGCACCGGCTCTTAAAATGGCAGACATAGGTGTAGCGATGGGAGAAGGGGGAACGGATGTCGCAAAAAATGCATCAGATATGATTTTGGCTGATGATAACTTTGTAACAATTGTGGAAGCTGTAAAAACTGGAAGACATATATTTGATAATATAAAAAAAGCAATACACTTTTTGCTTGCGACAAATGTAGGAGAAATAGTGGTTGTGTTTTTTGGACTTTTACTTGGATTTGATTCTCCATTACTTGCAATTCAACTTTTATGGGTAAACTTAGTTACAGACTCTATTCCAGCTATTGCACTTGGACTTGAACCGCCAGAGGAGCGGCATAATGGATAGAAAACCAGAGAGCATAAAAAAAGGTCTTTTTGCGGATGGCATGTGGGGCAAAATATTTGTAGAAGGCACAATGATTGGAATGCTTACGCTAATTGCTTTTACAATAGGCAATAAATTCTATTCATTAGAAACTGGAAGGGCAATGGCATTTGTTGCACTAAGTATGTTAGAATTAGTTCACAGTTTTAATATAAAGTCAGAAGAATCAATTTTTAAAATAGGACTTGGTAAAAACCCATATTTAATTGGTGCTTTTATATTAGGTGCAATATTACAACTAGGTGTAGTATCAATTCCTGGTTTAGCCAGACTATTTGAATGCACATCACTTACTGGCGCTCAATGGATAATTACATTAGGAATATCAATTTGCCCTGTTGCAATAATGGAAATCCAAAAAAAACTAAATGAATTTAAATTTGGAAAGAGAGTATACAGTTATCAAAAATCTAAAGTTGGAAGTCAGAGATAAGTGAAATTTTCACAATATTGAGGTAGTCCAAAACGACCACATAGAATCTGACTAATTTTGGGGCAGGATTAATCCTGCCCCAAAATTATAGTATTGAAAATAGTTAAGAGATATGGTATAAAATAAAAGGACGAGGAGGGGATGTTATTTTGAAGAAATTTGGAAAAATAATTATTTTCGTTTTTTTCACTTTAGTAATGATGTTTAGCTTTAATAAGTCATTTGCCGCATCCGATTTCGATTTAGAAAAGCTTAAGTTTGATGTAAAAGTAAACCAAGACGGTAGTATGGATGTTGCAGAAACGTGGCAAGTGGACATAAATGGTACAACAAATACACTATTTAAAACATTTTCAAACGACGGAGAAAAGCTAAAGAACATAAGCGTATCTGAAATTTCAAATTCCGAAGAAGTAAAATTTGATCAAAGCAACGTATGGAAAAACCATGTTAATACAAATTATTTTCATGCTTTATTTCATAAGGGAGATTTTGAAATTGCCTGGGGTGTTAATAAATCAGAAGGAAGACATACTTACATAGTAAGATATACGGTAACGGATGCAGTAACTGTATATAATGATTGTGCAGAGATTTATTGGCAATTTATTGGTAAGAATTTTGAAGTCCCAGCAAATGAAGTAACGGGTAAAATAACTCTTCCAAATGCTGTAGAGATGCTAGATAATTTAAGAGTTTGGGGACATGGCGGACTAAATGGCGATATTAGAAGAGAAGACAATAAGACAGTAACATTTACTATGTCACCATTTATCACAGGAAATTTCTTAGAAGTGAGAACTGCAATTCTTGAGCCGGAGATGTTTGAACTTTCAAACAACAAAATAGCAACAAACAGATTTGATTCAATAATAGAAGAAGAAACATCATGGGCAGATAAGGCAAATAGAGAAAGAGAATTAATTGCCACAAAGAAAGTTATAATTACTTACGGAGCTACTGGAGTGAGCTTAGCAGTGGGTGTAGGTTTTATTGCATTTATAGTCAAAGGCATAAAAAAATTAAAAGAAACATCTAAAATAGAGCCATCTCAAAGATATGAATACTTTAGAGAAATCCCAAATGAAAGCGAAACACCAGCTGAAGTAGCATTTTTATATTATTATAAAAAATCTGCACAAAATACATATATGCCAAGAGTGCTATCTAGCACAATGCTGGATTTATCTTTAAAAAAACATCTAACTTTTGAAGTGGATGAAAATAAGACAAAAAAAGAACAAGTTACAATAAAGCTAACAGATGACCCTAATGCTGCTACACTTAAAGAAAGCGAAAAATTAGTATTAGACTTATTTAGAAAAATACCGAAAGAAAGCATAAATCCACAGTTTAATATGAAAGATTTTGAGAAATATGCTAAAAAGCACAATTCTTCTTTCATAAATAGCATAAACAGAATTGAAAAACAAGCAAGAAAAGAGCAAGAAAGTATAGGACATTATAATAAAAAAATGGAAGAACACTGCAACAATTGGGCCACTGGCGGGGCTATGATATTTGTTTTATTAGCACTTTTCTCTGTATTTTCAATGGCAGTTTTTGAGATAAATATTCTTCCTCTTGTATGTGCCATTATACCAGGCATAGTATATTCGGTTATATGCTTTGCAATTTCAGGAAGATACACAGGGCTTACACAGAGTGGGATTGATGAGAAAGAACAATGGGAAGCCTTAAAAAAGTATATGGAAGATTATTCTATGATAGAAGATAAAGAAGTACCAGAGCTTGTTATATGGGAAAAATATTTAGTATATGCAACATTATTTGGAAATGCGGAGAAAGTATTAAAACAATTAAAAATGGTTTATCCACAATTCTCGGATGATGAATATATGAGAAACACTACATATTTTTATCTAATTACACATTCAAATTTTAATGATTCATTTGTACACTCCGTAGATAGTGCGATGGCCAAAGCATATCAGTCAAGTGTTGCTGCATCTTCAAGCTCATCAGGCGGTGGATACGGTGGAGGATTTTCCGGCGGAGGCGGTCGGCGGCGGCGGCGGTGGCCGGAGGCGGACGGAAGATAAAGAAAATTTAATTTTGGAATAGCTAGGTACTTTCTATCAAAAAATTAAAAACACAAGAAAATGAGAGAAAAAGAGAGGAAAAAAGAGGTAAATAAAGAAAAAATAGCCAAAACTATAATCGAGACGAGTATGGTTTTGGTTATTTTTTGAATATTAAATTTGTAAAATGTAACAATAAATAGTATAATTAATTTTGTCGTGCATAAAAAACATATAAAGGAGAGTGGATTTTATTATAGAGAAGAAAATTAAATACGTTGCAAAAAAGTCAGTTAAATGGATTAGCCTACTAGTATTTGGTATTCTATTTATAATTATAGCGACATTTATTAAATTAAAACCTGCCTATAAGGTCACATTTTTAGGACAGGAAATTGGATTAGTTCAAAATAAAGAGTCAATAGAAAATGCAATTAAAGAATATAAAGAAAATATAACTGGGGATATTGCTTTTATTACAATAAAGGATATGCCAAAATATGAATTTATATTTGTGGATGCAGACGAAGAGACAAATGAAGAGGAAATACTTCTTGCTGTACAAGACACAGCGATAATTACTTATAAAAGATATGCAATAACTTTAGGTGGCACGCAGAAAGCTATTGTTTCAAGTATGGATGACGCAAAAGAAGTTGTAAATGAGATCAAGCAAGAGTTCAGTCAAGATTTAGAGCTAGATATAGCTGTACAGGAAGTATATGATAGTAACAGTAATATGTCAATAGAGAGTGTTGATACTGCTGTTGGAATGATAAATAGTGACGATTTTATAAAACAAAAACTAAAGGAACAAAAAGCTACAGTAAATGGAGTTACGCTTCATTTACCAATAAGTGAAAATACTTCAACAGTAATTACGTCACGTTTTGGCTCTAGAAGTAGTGGATACCATACAGGACTAGATATTGCAACTAATGCTGGTACACCAATTCATGCAGTAGCAAGTGGAACAGTAATCACTGCGGGATGGCAGGGAAGCTACGGAAACTTAGTTATCATTGATCATGGTAATGGTGTGCAAACATACTATGCACATTGTAGTGCTATTTATGTATCAGAAGGAGATACTGTAGATATGGGTGAAACTATTTCTGCCGTAGGTTCTACAGGAAATTCGACAGGACCACATCTTCACTTAGAAGTAAGGGTAGATGGAGAGATTATGAACCCACAAAATTATTTGTATAATTAAATAACGACTGGTGAGACAAATAGCACATTTGGGGGCGACCCCAAATGTGCTATTTGTCTCAAAATATGTTGTTATAAGATTTGTAAATAGTCTTGTTTTTTTGCTTAAAAGATTATATAATAGTTAAATAATAAATAGGAGGAATAATAAATGAATATTAGTAGAGACGAAATTATACATATATCCAAGCTTGCAAGATTAAATTTAACAGGCGAGGAAATAGAAAAATATACTAAAGACCTGGAAGATATTATTGGCTTTGCAAACACTATTAATGGAGTAGATACTGAAAATATTGATGAAAGCATAACAGCAACAGAGCAGTCAAATGTATTTAGAAAAGATGAAGTTAAAGAATTTGATGACAAAGAAGCTCTTTTAAGCAATGCACCAAGCATGGAAGGGCGGAATGTTCCACCTTCCAAGTGTTTTATAATAGGGAGGTAAAGAAATGGAACTATATGAATTAACTGTGCATGAATTACAAGAAAAATTAGATAAAAAAGAAATAAATTCTCAAGACATTGTAAAAAGCTATATAAACAGAATAGATGAGAAAGAATTGGAAATTAATGCTTTTATTACAACACGAAAAGAAGCAGCGCTAAATGAGACAATGCAAAAAGAAAATGCAATTCCAATTGGGATAAAAGATAACATTTGCACAAAAGGAATTAAAACAACATGTGCTTCAAAAATGCTTGAAAATTTTGTATCTCCTTATGATGCAACAGTAATGGAAAACCTAAACAATGACAGCATTATTTTAGGTAAGCTAAATATGGATGAGTTTGCAATGGGGGCAGCTACTGAATATTCAGCTTTTAAGAAGACTCGTAATCCTTGGAATTTAAATAAAGTTCCAGGTGGTTCAAGTGGTGGCTCAGCAGCAGCGGTTGCTGCAAATATGGTACCATGGGCACTTGGCTCGGATACAGGAGGTTCAATTAGACAACCAGCATCATTTTGTGGCGTAGTAGGGCTTAAGCCAACATATGGATTAGTTTCTCGATATGGTTTAGTAGCATTTGCATCATCATTAGATCAGATAGGCCCTATTACAAAGGATGTAACAGACTGTGCAATTCTTTTAAATAAAATTGCAGGAACAGATGAAAAAGATTCTACATCATCAAATATAGAAAAAAGGGATTATACAAAAGCAATCGGCAAAAGTATAAAAGACTTAAAAATAGGACTCCCAAAAGAATATTTTGGAGAGGGAATAAATGAAGAAGTAAAAAAGGCTATTTTAGATGTGGCAAAGAAATACGAGCAAATGGGAGCAATAGTAGAAGAATGTAGCCTAGAAACTACAGATTATGCTTTAGCTACATATTACATAATAGCATGTGCTGAAGCAAGCTCAAACCTTGGAAGATTTGATGGAATCCGTTATGGGTACAGAAGTAGCAACTTTAATAATTTAAAAGAAATATACAGTAAATCAAGAAGCGAAGGCTTTGGACCAGAGGTTAAAAGAAGAATAATACTTGGAACTTATGTGCTTTCATCTGGATATTATGATGCATATTACAAAAAAGCACAAAAGGTAAGAACACTTGTAAAACAAGATTTTAAGAGATTATTTGAAAAATATGATGTGCTTTTAACTCCAACATCACCAACGGTGGCATTTGACATAGGAACAAAGTCAAATAATCCATTAGAAATGTATTTAGCAGATATATGTACAGTTTCTGTAAATATAGCAGGTGTGCCTGCAATTTCATTACCAGCTACAATAAATAGTGAAGGTATGCCAATAGGTTTTCAGTTAATTGGAAACCATTTTGCAGAGGAAACATTGTTTTCGGCTGCTTATGCATTCGAACAAGAAAATAAATTTAGAGAAAAATATAAACCAGAATTTAAGAAATAATCTAGGAGGAAATTATGTCTAGAGAAGATTATGAAGTAGTAATGGGCTTGGAAATACACGCCGAGCTATCAACAAAAACAAAAATATTTTGCTCGTGTCCTACAGACTTTGGAGGAGAGCCTAATACGCATTGCTGTCCTGTTTGCATGGCAATGCCAGGTGCACTTCCAGTATTGAATGAAAAAGTAGTAGAGTATGCTGTGAAAGCAGGCCTTGCAATGAATTGCGAGATCGCAGAAAACTGCAAAAATGATCGAAAAAATTATTTCTATCCAGACCTCCCAAAATCATATCAAATTTCGCAATTTGATAAACCTTTGTGTAATCATGGGTATGTTGAGATAGATACAAAGGATGGAAAAAAGAAAATAAGAATTCTTAGAATTCATATAGAAGAGGATGCGGGGAAATTAAATCATGATGAATATGGAAGAGGTAGCTTTGTGGATTTAAACAGAGCAGGAGTACCTCTTATAGAGATAGTATCTGAGCCTGATATAAGAGGACCTGAAGAGGCAGACGCATATTTTAAAAAGATTAAATCCATTTTAGAGTATATAGAAGTATCTGACTGTAAGATGCAAGAGGGATCACTTCGCGCAGATGTTAATGTTTCTGTTAGAAAAAAAGGAGATCCTAAGCTTGGAACCAGAACTGAAATGAAAAACATGAATTCATTTAGAGCTATACAAAATGCTGTAAATTATGAGGCTCAAAGACAGATTGAAGTAATAGAATCTGGTGGCAAGGTAGAACAAGAAACCTTAAGGTGGGATGAATTACAAGGAAAAACTTTCTCTATGAGAGACAAAGAAGATGCACAAGACTATCGCTATTTTCCAGAGCCAGATTTAGGAATGATTCATATTTCTAAAGAATATATAGAAAATGTAAAGAAAACCTTACCAGAGCTTCCTGAAAGTAGAAAGAAAAGATATATAGAGGAATATAAGCTACCTGAATATGATGCCAATATACTTACTTCTTCAAAATACTTTTCAAATCTATTTGAAGGAGCAGTAGAAAAATGTGGCAGTGCAAAGGCTGTAAGCAACTGGATTATGTCTGATATAACAGGATATTTAAATGAAAATGAAATAGAACCTGAAAAAATACCTTTTACAGCAGAAAACTTAGCAGAGCTTATTACATTAATCGATAAAGGAACAATTAGTTCAAGCATTGCAAAAAAGGTTCTTCCTGAAATGTTTGAAGGAGAAGAAAAAAGTCCAAGGGAAATAATAGAAAAGAATGGTTGGGTACAAATCTCTGATGAAGGAGCTATAAAAGAGGTGGTAGCAAAAGTGCTAGAAGCAAATCCTCAATCTATAATAGATTATAAAGCTGGAAAAGATAGAGCACTTGGCTTTTTAGTAGGACAAGCGATGAAAGAAACAAAAGGCAAAGCAAACCCAGGAATGCTAAATAAGATGTTCTTAGAAGAATTGAATAAATAGTAAAATATTACCTTTGAATAATCGCTAATATTATGTTAACATAGTATTAGCGATGCTTTTGGTTTTGGAGGTACATATGAAAAGAGATATTTTAAATAAACTTTTGCCAATTGATAAAAAAATAATGAAAATAATAAATAGGGGGTTATGGATTTCACTTATAATTGGCGTGATTGGCATTTTTTTAATACTTGCCTACAATACATATTCTGTTACATACGATTTTTATGAAGGAGGATTTATTTTAATTAAAACAGGATTAGCTTTTGCAGCAGAGCTTATCGGCCTTGGAATTGCTACTAATAAGTTGATAAAAGAAAAAGTCTAGCTTTGCTAGACTTTTTCTCGTTGCATATAAAAATCGCACTTTTTATGGAGCACAAAGTGCTCCGCTACGAATTATATTGCAAACGTTGTAGCGGAGAACAAGCGAAGCGCGTTCTCCATAAAGTGGCGAAGCCACTTTTCTTATTTCATTGTGTTTAATAATTTTGCTAAACTAGATTTTTTTCTAGAAGCTGTGTTTTTCTTTATTACGCCCTTTGTGCAAGCTTGGTCTACTTTTTTTGTAGCTGTAACAAATGCTTTTTGAGCTTCTTCCTTATTTCCATTTTCTACTGCTAATTTAAAATTCTTAACAGCTGTTTTGTAAGCTGTTTTAACCATATTATTTTGAGCAGTTTTTGTTTCTATAACACTAACTCTTTTTACTGCAGATTTAATATTTGGCATAATTGCACCTCCTTTTAGCACGCATAAATAATTATTATCCTAACTATTCTACCATAGTAATTGCGTTTTTGCAAGCAAAATTGCAAAAAAAATGGTAAAATCAACAGGAACAGATCTAATAAAGAAATAGAACAGGGGTTAAACCTGTCCTATTTCTTTATTATTCTTCTACATGTTCATGTTCTTCTAGTTCAGATGTACAATGTGGGCAACGAGTTGCTTTAATATCAATTTCACTGCAGCAGAATGGACAAACTTTTGTTGTAGGCTCTACTACAACTTCCTCGCTTTTTTTGACCTTATCTGCAAGGTTCTTTACTCGATCCATAAACCTGTTTACGGCTTTTAACATTATAAATAAAATAAATGCCATAATTAAAAAGTTGATAACAGCTGTTAAAAAGTCTCCATAGTTTAGAGATAATTCTTTAGCTGCTTCTGCACTAAGACCTGTATAGTCTACCCAAGGTAATTTAATCGAGCCTGCAATTTCTGCTCCACCAATTGAGTTTATTAATGGATTAATAAAGCTAGTTGTAAGTGATGTAACTATATTTCCAAAAGCAGCACCTATAATTACACCAATTGCCATATCCATTACATTTCCTCTAAGTACAAATTCTTTAAATTCTTTTAACATAGTTTTCTCCCCTTTCTACAATATACATAATACGACAAAACACGCCATTTGTCAAGAGAAACGAGGAAGGAGGAAATTCCCCCAATGCGGAATTTTTCCTTCACTTGCTTCTCTTGTATTTTTCTTGTTTTTATGATATATTAATTGCAAACAAAATTGAAAGGAATGTGATAAAAATGATAGCAATAGGTGCAGACCATGGAGGATATAAGTTTAAAGAAGAAATAAAAAAATATTTAACAGAAAATGGGATAGAATTTGAAGATGTTGGAACTTATTCTGAAGAAAGGACAGATTTCCCTATTATGGCTAAAGATGTTTGCGAGAAAGTACAAGCAGGTAAGGCTGAAAAGGGAATATTAATTTGCCGTTCAGGATATGGTATGGCAATTGTTGCTAATAAATTTAGAGGGATTTATTGTGCACCAGTATATAATGAAGAAACAGCTAAATTCTGCAGAGCACATAACAATACAAATGTGTTAGCTCTTGGAGCAGATTATATGAGCACAAATGATGCAATAAGCTGTCTTAGAATATGGCTTGCAACATCATTTGAAGGAGGAAGATATAACGAAAGATTAAAGATGATACAAGAAATTGAAAATGAAAATATGAAATAATTTGGAGGATTAGGCTATGTGGGGAGATATTGCAATAGCATTTTTACTAGGGTGTATTACATCTTTTGTAATAACACCATATACAATTAAATTAGCAAAGAAAATAGACGCTGTTGATAAACCTAAAGAGGAAAGAAGAATAAATAAAACGCCTATTCCAAGACTTCGGAGGAATTGCTGTAATATGTGGATTCCTAGTTTCAATGATTTATTTAGTTTCCGTAATGAGTATAGAAGGAACAATTTCTTTAGTTGGGGAAGAACAAAATGGAATTAAACTGCTAGGTTTTTTAGGTGGAATTGTTATACTTGCTATCACTTGTTTTATAGATGACTATAAAGGCTTAGCACCACTTAAAAAACTTGCAGGTCAGCTAATTGCGGCAATAATAGTGGTATATAGTGGAGTAAGAATAGAAAATTTAAATCTACCATTTTTCAATGAAATATGGTTAAATTATACTTTTTCAATAATAATAACACTAGGATGGATTGTAGGAATTACAAATGCAATTAACCTAATTGATGGGTTAGATGGACTATCTTCTGGAATAGGTATAATTTCATGTTTATCACTTTTAATAATATTTTCATTAAATGATTCGCCAATAGTAGCAATAATAGCAGTAACTGCACTGGCGGGAGCTTTGCTTGGATTTTTACCATTTAATTTTAATCCTGCAAAGACGTTTATAGGTGACACAGGGTCAAACTTTTTAGGTTATTCATTAGCTGTTATTTCAATATTGGGTGTTGCCAAAACTTATACGGCAATAGTAATTGTTGCACCACTAATTGTTCTTGGGTTACCTATCTTTGATACACTTTGGGCTATTATAAGAAGAACAATAGGTGGAAAATCAATAAAGGCAATAGTTCAGCCTGATAAGAAGCATTTACATCATAGGTTGATGGCAAAAGGCTATACACAAAAACAAGCAGTATTAATATTATATGCAATAAGTGCAACCTTAGGAATGAGTGCTGTAATTTTATTAGACAGCGGAATATGGAAAGCACTATCATTTTTAATAATGGTTATTGCGGTTGTTGCAATTGGATACAAAAATGTTTTTAAATTGAAGGAAGAGGAAAAAAATGATTGATTTACATATGCATACAACGTATTCAGACGGAACTTGTAGTGTAAAAGAAATATTACAGGAAGCGGAACAAAATGGACTTGAATGTATATCAATAACCGACCATGATACCTGTTTAGCATACAGAGAATTAGAAAATGCTAATATTAGAAAATTATATAGTGGAAAGATAATTAAAGGGTGCGAGCTTAAATCAATTGTGGAAGGAACAACTATTGAAATCCTGGGATATAATGTTGATATAGATATGCTAAATAACATATTGCCAGAATTTGCACCAAGTTATGAAAAAATAAATGCACATGAAAGTAAGAAATTGATAGAAATATTTGAGAGTAGAGGTTATGTCTTAAACAAAGAAAATATTGCGTTTGATGTAAAAAAAGAGTCTGGACAAGTAGCAATTACCAATGAAGTACTAAAACATCCAGAAAACAAGAGATTTATAGAAGAAACAAATTATACAGACGAGCACGAATTTTATAGACTACATATGTCTAATCCAAATAGTCCATATTTTATAGACAATTCTTCTATTATACCTAAGCCAGAAGCAGTAGTCGAAGTAATACACAAAGCAGGAGGACTTGCGTTTATACCACATGCATTTATTTATGGGGAGAATTCTAAAAAAGTATTAAATGCCTTAACAAAAAATCATTTAGTGGATGGTATAGAATGTTATTATAGTAAATTTACAATTAACCAAACGCATTTTTTGCTTGACTTTTGCAAAAAAAATAATTACTATATTTCAGGTGGAAGTGATTACCATGGCTTAAATAAGCCTGGAATTTTCATAGGAACAGGAATCAATAATAATTTAAAGATTCCTATGGAAATTATACATCCATGGGCAAAAAACTTCATATAAATTATCTAGGGGGATAACATGAAACAAGAAAATCAATATAAAATTACACTTACTGTTCCAGTATATAATGCTGGAAAATACCTAAGAACACTATTAGAGTCGATTATAAATCAAACAATGGACTTAAAAGAAATACAAGTTATTATGGTAGATGACCTATCTACAGACAATAGCAGAGATATTATGGACGAATATGCTGAAAAATATGATAATTTTATATCTGTAAAATTGCCTAAAAACAATAAAATAGCAGGAACAGCAAGAAATAAAGGAATAGAGTTAGCACAAGGTAAATACCTTATGTTTGCAGATGCAGATGATTTTTTGCCAAAAGATGCGGTAAAAACAATGTATAATGCTATTGAAAGCAAAAAAGCAGATTTTATAACAGCAAATTATATAAATGCAGATGAAGACGGAACTGTATGGGCAAAACCAATTTTTGACTTGGAAAAATATAAAGAATTTAAACTAAGCATTACAGATTATACGAAATCCTTTTTTGTATTAAATGGTTCAGCATGTAATAAGATTTATAGAAAGGAATTCATATTAAGCCATAACATAAAGTTCCTAGAAGGAGTTCCAGCAGAAGATGCATATTTTAACACATACGCATTTATGGAATCAGAAAATGTTTACTATATACCAGATGTTATATACTGTTATAGACAAAGAAACCAAAGTAATGAAAACAAATCAGTTTCTTTTTACTGCTCAGCTGACTACTTTGAAAGAATAAATAGGGCATATAAAGCAATTTATGAAAACTTCAAAGCGCATAATCAGTTAAAATTTTATAGATATATGTATGCAAAAAACATGTCATATATTCTCTATAAATTTATAGACTCTAGCTTGCTTTCAGACACAGAAAAGGTAAACGCCTTAGAAAATATGCATTGGTTTTATGAATTAAGCCAAACATTGAAAGTCCCTGCTGCGCAGGAGGCACAGCAAATGATTATAAGCCAAATTGTTGAAGGAAATTATGAAGAAGCAGTAAATTATTGTAAGATTATAGCAGACATAAGAAAGTACGTGCCAAAGCAGGTCAGAGAAGATATGTCAAGGCCGGATGCAGATATGTATCAAAAAATTGCTAAATATGATAATGAGTTTTAAAACATAGGGAGAAGAAAAAATGTATTTAATAGTTGGACTAGGAAATCCTGAAGCAGATTATGATAAAACAAGGCATAATATGGGTTTTCATGTTGTGAATAAAATAGCAAAGGAATACGAGATTGAATTAAGCAGAAATAAGTTTAATGGTAACTTTGGAACTGGCGTAATAGAGGGCGAAAAAGTAATTTTATTAGAACCGCAGACCTTTATGAATTCAAGTGGAGAGGCTGTTATAGAATACAAGAATTTCTATAAATTGGAAAACGAGAACATTGTTGTAATATATGATGATATTGACTTAGAGCCAGGAACAGTTCGCATTAGAAAAAAAGGAGGACCTGGCACACATAATGGAATGAAGTCTGTTGTGCATTTCTTAAACTCAGATGAATTTCCAAGAGTTCGTGTGGGAATAGGAATGCCAAAGGCTGGTACGGACTTAATAGAACATGTAATAGGTGCTGTACCAGAAGAAGAGTGGCCTTTATTAGATGAAGGTACTGAAAGTGCTAAATGTGCGGTAATTGAAATTTTAAAAAATGGAATAGATAAAGCTATGAATTTATATAACTAGGAGTAAAAAGATGTACGATATATTAATCAAAGAAAATATTGAAAGACAAGAAATTTTATTAATTGAAAATGGTTTTCTATCTGAAAGAATTGTAGTGGAGAAACCTCAAGAGAACATTGAAGGAAATATTTATATAGGAAAAGTTCAAAACGTTATTCCAGGACTTCAAGCAGCATTTGTTAATATTGGAGACAATAAAAATGCTTTCATACATCTAAAGGACGTTTTGCCAAAAGTAGACGAAAGCTTAGATCCGGCTTTAAAAGACGACATAAATATAAAAGACGTTATAAAGCCTGGCATGGAATTATTAGTGCAAGTAAAGAGAACAGAAAACAGTAAAAAAGGAGCAAAAGTTTCAACACATATAAGTTTATCGGGTAAATATGTTGTACTAATGCCAAATGCAAATTTTATTACTGTTTCTCAAAAAATAGAAGACAAGGCAGAATGTGAAAGATTAAAAAGTATTATTAAAGAACTATTACCTGAAAATATGGGGGCAATAATGAGAACATCAAGTGAAAATAAATCAACAGATATATTAAAAGAAGATGTGGAAAACCTCTGCCAAGAGTGGAACAAAATTGCAAAGAAAGCAAAAAGTGAAAAAAACATACCATGCTTAATTTATAACGGAAATAGCATTATAAAACGCATTTTTAATGATTTTGTTGATAGAGAAATTCGTAGCATTGTAGTAGAAAATAGAGAAACATATTCTCAAATAAAACAATTAGCTAAAGATATACCAAATGTTAAATTGAGTTTGGATAGTAATTTAGACACATATTATGATATCCAAAGGCAAATAGAACAAATTGAAAAACGCAAAATTTGGCTTAAATGTGGTGGATTTATAACTATAGATAAAACAGAAGCACTAACAGCAATAGATGTAAATTCTGGCAAGTATATAGGAACCAAAAACTTGGAGCAAACAGTCTTGCAGGTAAATAAAGAGGCAACTATTGAAATTGCTAAACAGCTTAAATTAAGAGACATTGGAGGAATTATAATTATAGATTATATAGATATGCAAGAGAAGGAAAATAAAGAAAAAATTGAGAATTTATTAAAAGATGAACTGAAAAAGGATCGTTCTAAAACGCAAGTTATGGGATTCACAAAGTTAAATTTAATGGAAATGACAAGAAAACATATTAATTAAGGAAGTAGAATTTTATGAAAGTAGGATTTGTATCACTTGGGTGTTCTAAAAACTTGGTAGATACTGAAATGTGCATTGGTCTATTTAAGAAGCACAAATTTGATGTTGTAGCAGATCCAAAAGAGGCCGAAATTATTGTTGTAAATACATGTGGCTTTATAGAATCTGCAAAAGAAGAGGCAATTAATACTATACTTGAAATGTCATTATATAAAGCAACTGGAAATTGTAAATATTTAATAGCAATGGGATGCTTAGTTAAAAGATATAAAGAAGAACTAAAAAAAGCAATTCCTGAAGTTGATTTATGGATAAGCCTTGACGAATATGACAATCTTTGGCTGAAAGTAGAGCAAATGCTAAAAAAGGACAAGCCGAAGAATGATTTCTTAAGCTATGAAAATAGAAGCATCACAACAGGTGACTCTACAGCTTATCTAAAAATTGCTGAAGGATGTAGCAACTATTGCACATACTGTGCAATACCTGCGATTAGAGGAAAATTTGTAAGTAGACCTATCGAAGATGTTTTAGAAGAAGCTAAAAAGCTTGCACAAAAAGGAATTAAAGAAATAATCGTTATAGCACAAGATACTACAAAATATGGAATAGATTTATATGGCGAAAGTAAACTTGCACAGTTACTTAAAGAGCTAGATAACATAGATGAATTCAAGTGGATTAGGTTTTTATATGCCTATCCAGAAAGTATTACAGATGAGCTGATAGAAGTAGTTGCAAATAGTAAAAAAGTTTGCCATTATTTTGATATCCCAATTCAACATAGGTCAAATAAGATATTAAAAAAAATGAATAGAAGAACTACAGGTGAATCAATAGAAAAACTGATAATGAAAATACGTGCAAAAATACCAGATGCTATTATTAGAACTTCACTTATAGTTGGTTTTCCAGGAGAAACACAGGAGGATTATAACGAATTATTTGATTTTGTAGGAAAAATTAAGTTTGACAAGCTAGGCGTTTTTGCTTATTCAAAAGAAGACGGAACTCCGGCTGCAAAAATGGATGAGCAAGTTCATTTTAACACAAAAAAATCAAGAAGAAATAAAATAATGGCTTTGCAACAAGATATTTCAAGAGATGTTTTAAATTCTAAAATAGGAAATACTTACGAAGCTTTAATTGAAAATGTTACATTAGATGGCAAATATTATATGGCAAGGACATATATGGATGTGCCTGATATGGATGGCGTTTGCTGGATAAAAAATACGAAAGACTTGGAAATTGGTCAGTTTGCAAAGTGCAAAATTGTTGATGTTATGGAATATGATTTGATTGGAGAAATTGTCGTTTAGATTTCGTATATAGAAATTAAATTACTAAAGTAAAAGAGTGGTATATATATTATTTAAAATTATGTCTTCTCTAAACGCGGAAACGCCAGAGGTACTTCATGCTTTCTTATTACGATAGCTACTGTCTCGCGCTTATCATAGGCGTAAAAGCCGAATCCAAATTTTAAATAATATATATACCACTCTTTATTTAACATTTAAAATGTAAATTAATAATTTTCAGCCTTAACTTCAAAATATGCTTTTGGATGCTTGCAAACTGGACATATTTCTGGAGCTTGAGTTCCAACAACAATATGACCGCAGTTTCTGCATTGCCAAATTACAATACTTCCTTTTTTGAAAACTTCACCATTTTGAAGATTTTCTAAAAGCTTACGGTATCTTGCTTCATGTTCTTTTTCTATTTTGCCAATTCCGCGAAATGTTGCAGCTATTTCTGCAAAACCTTCTTCATCAGCAACCTTAGCAAAGTTTTCGTACATATCTGTCCATTCATAATTTTCACCAGCAGCAGCTGCTGCTAAGTTTTCTTCAGTAGTACCAATTCCATTTAAATATTTAAAATGAAGTTTAGCATGTTCTTTCTCATTTTCTGCTGTTTCTAGAAAGATATTTGCAATTTGCTCATAGCCTTCTTTTTTTGCAACGCTTGCAAAGTATGTGTACTTATTTCTAGCTTCAGATTCACCAGAAAAAGCAGCACGTAAATTTTGTTCTGTTTTAGATCCTTTTAATTCCATAAACAATTCCTCCCTTTATAGTATTTTACATTGTTGTAAAAATTATTATTTTTTTCTTCTTTCACCAACACGTCTGTCGGCGGTAACTCTACGCTCTTTAGTTTGACCAGACTTTCTTCTCTGACTTGTTCTATTGTCTTTTTCAACTTCTGTATTTCTTTTCCTTCTGTCTCCTTTTCGTCTTTCATCGAATAAATTGCCTTTTGAATCCATAACTGGCATATTCATCACAATCCTTTCTTTTGAATCTACAAGCATTGTACCATTAGTAATAGAAAATGTCAAATGAGTTTTGCAACAGTATTTTTTGTAAATGAATCAAAAAGTATTGTAAAAGTTTTTTACAATGCTATAATATTTATGAAATAAAAAACAAAGGAGATAGATAGAGATGGAAGGAAAAAGAGAAGTTAAGGTAAAACTGTGGAGTATTGCTTTGTTTATAATACTTGCAATATTACTAATATTAGGAGGAGTATTAATTTATCACAAAAATTCTAGAAGTAAGGAAAATATTATAGAAACAAGCAAAGTAACGCAAAATATTACAGAAACTATGTCAAGTGAAGTAACACAAAATATAAAACAAAAATATTATGAACCTAGCCAAGAGGAAAAAGCAAGAACTGCTGAATTGGAAACTATTTTAAAATCAAATTTACCATCAATGGATGGCTCAACATCAACAATACCACTAGAAGCGGGAATAAAAGCTGCTTTGTTTAATATAACACAGGAAAAAGCAGAAGCAGGAGTTGTCCATGCAACAACTTATGGATCTTATGATAATCTTTTAAAAGGGAAATGCGATATTATATTTAGCACGCCACTATCTGAAAATCAATATGAAAGTGCCAAAAAAGCAAACATAGAATTAGTTGAAATCCCAGTAGTACTAGAAGGATTTGTGTTTGTTGTTAATGCAAAAAATCCAGTTAGTTCATTAACACAGCAACAATTAAAAGACATATACAGTGGAAAAATAACAAACTGGAAACAGTTAGGTGGCAATGATGCAGAGATAGTAGCTTACCAAAGAAATGAAACATCTGGAAGTCAAAACTATATGAAAGAATTTATGAAAGATAGCAATCTCATTGAGCCTAAAACAAGCTATACACCTGAATCCATGGCAGGGCTAATGGATGCAGTTGCAACATATGACAATGCTGAAAATGCAATAGGATATTCAGTCTATGCATATGCTGCAAATATGTACGGAAATGGAAACGAAATAAAGTTTATAAAGGTAGATGGAGTAGAACCAACAAAAGAAACAATGGCAAGCAGAGAATACCCACTACTTAACTACAATTATGCAATATACAATAAGAAAAGTGAAGAAACTACAAAAGTAAAAGAACTAACAGAGTGGCTACTTACATATAATGGACAAGTAGCAATGGTAAATGCAGGATATGTACCAGTAAAAAACGTTAAAGTAAAAGAATTTGAAATAGAGCCTTATACACAAACAGGAACTTCAAGTGAAATAAGAGGCGAGAAAGCAGACGCTTATTATTATAAGATTAATGCAAATGAAATGTATGGGTTAAGTGAAGACGAATGGAGAGAGAAAAACAATTATGAATCAGCAAATAATAAAATCGATTTCACTCCAATTAGCAAATTAAAAGATAAAAACTTGCAAAACACTATAAATACATTTATTAAAGATTCAATAGAAGAGCTTAAACCCCTTGAAGATGAATGTAAAAACTATGTAAAATTGTTAAACGAAAATGCAAAAAAACAACTTTCTAAAGCAAATGAATACTATACAGATAATTATGAACTATATGGATACAATGGAATAAAAACTGATATAGTATGTGTAAATGGATACCTAAGTGCAAATGTATATATGATGTATCAGATTAGAGCACAATCAGGAGTTAGCTACCCATATAAATCTTATAGTAAGATATATGACCTATATACAGGAAAAGAGGTAAACTTAAGCGACCTCTTCTACAAAAATACGAATTTTGTAAAAGAAATAAACGAGCAAATGGAACTACGTATTCCATACGAAATTGAATTAACCAAAATCAAACGAATTGAAACAAAACGAAACTTTAATTCTTTACCAAAGGATGGATTTGAGGTATGCCTTGGAGGACTTTATGGTGACTATGGAGAAATAGATGTAAAACTTGTATTCCCTAAAGACAACCAATATTTTGTAGAAGGTGCTGAATTTATTATAGATACTTATCTTGACAACATGTCATGCATATATAAAGCAAGAGATATGAAAGGCATTTGGGAAGATGATGTAAAAATAAACATAGATGTATATAGAAGATCATACAGAGGAGCCGGAGGACTAAAGTCAACAATAGAAAAAAAAGAAACAGATGAATATGAATATGACATATATTATCTTAACACCAATAATGATGATCTGAATAGATTTATCAACAACTATATTAATACTAGAATAATTAGTGATGCTTATATAAAAGAACTTGAAGAAGAAGAAAGAAAAAACAATACATATTACACTAGTAAATTTGGTGACGCTAATTTAATTACGGTATCAACATCAATAATAGGAAATAAGTATGTAAGTATATCTATTGAAGGAGGAATGGATTCTCTTATTAATGTTTATTTCGACATAGAAAACAGGGAACAAGTATCAGTAGATAAAATTGATAAATGGATAAATGATGTAACTCATGAAACAGAAGAGACAACAACACAAAATGATAATCTAGAAGAAAACAGTAAAGCTTAAGATTATGAAAAAGAAGATATATCTGGAAAAATAGATGGAATATGGATATATGGTTTTAAATTTCCATATGATGACAAATTA
>CAMVIX010000002.1 GCA_947167695.1 uncultured Clostridiaceae bacterium | reverse complement strand
CAGACGTAAAGAAGGAAAAGCAGGTAAGAAATAGAAATTAGAGGTTAGATATTGGATATTAGATAACCTCAACCTACAGTTGTAAAAAATTGTAGGGGCAGGTCTTGTGCCTGCCCGTACTTAGAAGGAATACCCAAAAAGAAGGAGGGAAAAACAAACATGATTACGAAAATTAATAGAAAAGAGACGAGAGCAAAAAGACATTTAAAAGTTCGTAACAAAATAAGTGGAACTGCCGAGCGCCCAAGACTATGTGTATATAGAAGCAATCAAAATATATATACTCAAGTTATAGATGATGTTGCAGGAAAGACTTTAGCAAGTGCTTCTACTCTAGATAAAGAAATAAAGACAAAGCATGCAAATAAAGAAGCTGCAAAAGAAGTTGGGGCTTTAGTTGCAAAAAGAGCTTTGGAAAAAAACATCAAAGAAGTAGTATTCGACAGAGGCGGATATATCTATCACGGAGTAGTAAAAGAAGTTGCAGAAGCTGCAAGAGAAGGCGGATTAGTGTTCTAGATATTAGATACTTGATATCTAATATTAGAAACCTATGGCATAAAACCGTAGAGGTAGGCCTCGTGCCTACCAGCAAAATGGATATAAATATTTACAAAAACCAGAAAAAGGAGGTAAGAAATAATAAAATGGAAGACGAAAACCAAGTAGAATTAAAAGAGAAAGTTGTTTCTATTGGAAGAGTTGCGAAAGTTGTTAAAGGTGGTAGAACCTTTAGATTTAGTGCAGTAGTAGTTGTTGGAGATGGCGCAGGACACATAGGTGTTGGAAATGGAAAATCATCAGAAGTTCCAGATGCTATCAAAAAAGCAATTGAAGATGCTAAAAAACACTTAATAGAAGTTCCAATAGTAGGAACAACAATTCCTCATGAATATGTTGGAAAATTTGGCTCTGCAAGTGTACTTCTAAAACCAGCACCAGAAGGATCTGGACTTATCGCTGGAGGAAGTGTAAGACCAGTGCTTGAACTTGCAGGATATAGAGATATTAAAACAAAAGTTATTGGAACGAATAATCCAAGAAACGTTGTTAGTGCTACATTAAATGCACTTCAGAACATGAAGGTTGTAGAAGAAGTAGCTAAAAAAAGAGGAAAGAGCGCTAGTGAAATAGCTTAATAGAAACTAAATAAAATTAAGGGAGGTGCTAAACATAATGAAACTAAGCGAATTAAAGCCAGCAGTAAAGAAAGAAACTAAGAAAAGAGTTGGACGTGGAATCGGATCAGGTCTTGGCAAAACATCTGGTAGAGGTCATAAAGGACAAAAAGCAAGATCAGGTGGAGGCGTAAGACGTGGCTTCGAAGGTGGTCAAACTCCATTATATAGAAGATTACCAAAGAGAGGATTTACAAATAGATTTGCTAAGAATTATACTGAAGTTACATTAACAATGCTTAATAAATCAGAAGCTACTGAAGTAACAGCAGAAACACTTTTAGCAGAAGGAATCATCGGAAAAGTAAATGATGGTATAGTAATCCTTGGAACTGGTAGTTTAGATAAAAAGCTTTCAGTTAAAGCAGTTCGCTTCACAGCTTCTGCAAAAGAAAAAATTGAAGCCAAAGGCGGAAAAGCAGAGGTGATAGAAGTTGTTTAAGACTATAAAAAATGCCTTAAAAACTCCTGATGTAAGAAAGAAATTAATGTATACATTAATTCTTATTGTAATATTCCGTTTAGGTTGCTTCATTACTGTACCAGGTGTAGATGCAATAGCTTTAGAGGACGTAATGAAAGGCGGAGCAAGCGGACTTTCAGGATTAGTAGATATTATCTCTGGTGGAGCTTTTTCAAGATTTTCAATATTTGCAATGACAATAAGCCCATACATAACAGCATCAATTGTAATCCAATTACTAGGTATGGTAATTCCATCTTTAGAAAGAGCAATTAAAGAAGGTGGAGAAGAGGGGAAAGCAAAGATTAATCGTTATACAAAAATGCTTACAATATTGCTTGCATTAGTTGAAGGAATTGGAATATACTTCTCATATCAAAATTCAGGAATATTCGTAAACCCTGGATTTATGACAGGAGCGTTAGTTGTAATTTCTTTAATGGCAGGTACAGCTCTTCTTATGTGGCTTGGAGAGCAGATAACAAGTAAAGGTATAGGAAATGGTATTTCTATTATAATCTTTATTGGTATCATTTCAGGACTTCCAGCTGTAGTAGAAACTATATTCAATTTAATAATAGTAAATGGTGCATTTAGTACAGTAGGATTCCTAACAGCACTTGGAATAATTATCGGTGCAATTGTTTTAGTTGCAGGTGTAGTATTTGTGCAAGAAGCTGAAAGGAGAGTACCAGTACAATATGCTAAAAAAGTTGTTGGAAGAAAAATGTATGGTGGACAAAACACACATATTCCATTAAAACTTGCAATGGCAGGTGTTATGCCAGTTATCTTTGCAAGTAGCTTTATGACATTCCCAGCAATGATAATACCAATGTTTAATCATGACATAGCTACATCTACAGGATTTTGGGCAGGAGTATATAAATTCTCATTAGCTACATCATCTTCAAATGTAGAAGTTGGCTATTCAATAGCAAATGCAATTGTATACTTGCTATTAATAGTAGCATTTACATTCTTCTACACTTATGCTACATTTAATCCAGCAGAGGTATCAAACAATATAAAGAAGAATGGTGGATTTATTCCTGGAATAAGAGCAGGAAAACCAACAACAGATTACTTATCTGGAATAGTTTCAAAATTAACATGGTTTGGAGGATTATTCCTAAGTGTAATCGCAATATTGCCAATGCTAATGAGATTTACAAATCTAAATGTAGCATTTGGAGGAACATCTATCTTAATCGTAGTAGGTGTTGCACTAGAAACAGTACAACAATTAGAATCTCAGTTAGTAATGAGACATTACAAGGGATTCCTTGAATAAAAAAACATCTTTCTGGGGGACAGGTTTTAAACCTTTTCCTTAGAGCCAAAGGGGGACATTCCTGCGAAGCAGGTGTGTCCCCTTTGGCGAAAAAGAAAATAAAAAATCTCAAAAAATGTTGCAAAAAATATTACATTGTGATATATAATTATTATAAAAATTTAACAAATAGGAGGAATAAAAAATGGACAAAAGCAAAAAAGCATTAACAATGTGCGTTCTAGTACTTTTAACTGTAATTTTAGTCACAGTAATTGTTTTACTTGTACGTGCAATTAAAAATCAAAAGGAGGAACAAATAACGCTAACACAAATAGTACAAGACTTAAATCAAAGAAAAAATCGACTAGAAAACGAATTGGCAAGAGTAGCAAACGGACAGACTCAAAACACAACAAGAAATAATTCAGCAGTATCATTAATTGAGAGACTTGCTAGAGAACAACTAAAAGGACATACTATTCATGTTGGAGATAACAGCAGTAAAGAGTACTCGGCAAAAAATGTTGAAATAACTAAGGTAGAAGTGTTCAATGAAAAATATATGGACTTAGAACACAAACAGGCTGGAGAGAATGGAGAGCAAGAAGAAAGTTCATATGTATACGATAAGATAAAAGATGGAACCTGGGATTATGCAGGTTATATAACATTTATTCTTGAGTATGATGAAGATGTAACTGACGGATGGTGGGCAGGTTCTGGACCAATAGCAACAGAAGGTCATTATGCGTTAGGTAACTATAAATTCACTGTAAAAGATGGCAAAATGAATTTGTCAACAGGCTGGTAAATACCAATAAATAATTGAATAAAGATAAACGGGGACATGCCTAGCGTTTAAGCAGGAATGTCCCCGTTTGGCAAAAAATTAACATGCAAATTCTTGTTAGTCTTGTATCAGACCATGAATGGTGATATATTGTTCTCACAAGGAGAATATTTATGAGAAATTTACAAAATTATTTTAATAAAAGAAAAATAGATTATACGCAATTAAATAAATATGGATTTAAAAAAGAAGCGGAGAAATATGTATATAATGCTAATATTTTAGTTGACCAGTTTGCAATAAATATATCAATTTCTGAAGCTGAGCAAGTTTCAAAATTAATTGATTTATTCGACAATTCAGAATATGCACTAGCAGATGTAGAAGAAGCAACAGGGGAATTTGTTGGAAAAGTGCGTGATGCATACGAAAGCATTATTGAGGACGTAATAGAAAAATGTACAAGTAAAGAGATTTTTAAAGCCAAACAAACAAAAGAAATTACTGAATATATAAAACAAAAATACAATGACGAATTGGAATTTCTATGGGAAAAGTTTGATGATACAGCAATTTGGCGAAACAAAGAAACAGCAAAATGGTATGGATTAATTATGACAATTCCTGAAAACAAAATAAGTGGTACTAGTGATAGGAAAATAGAAGCATTAGACTTGCATTATCAAAAAGAGAAAATAGACAAAGTAATTGACAACAAAACCATATTTCCCG
Source organism: uncultured Clostridiaceae bacterium (assembly GCA_947167695.1). Lineage (GTDB taxonomy): Bacteria > Bacillota > Clostridia > TANB77 > CAG-508 > UMGS1754. The sequence continues at coordinate 62,370 of CAMVIX010000002.1, read as the reverse complement.
GTTATCACATGAACAAGAAAAGCTGGATTACAATTAAACTAGATGGCTCAGTAGATACTAAGAAAATATGTGAGCTGATAGATAATAGCTATGAATTAAGCAGAAAAAAGAGTAAGTAAATTTCTACAAAATAGCATTGCAACTTTAGAAAAAATCGTGTATAATTATCTATTGTTAATAGGAGGCAAGAGAATGGAAATTGTTATGTTAGGTGCGCCAGGAACAGGAAAAGGTACAGTTGGAAAAATGCTATCTAAAGAATTTAATATTCCACATATTTCAAGTGGGGAGATTTTTAGAAGCTATTCACAAAAACATGACAAATTGGCAGAAAAAATAAAAAGCTATATTGATAAAGGAAATTTAGTACCAGATGACTTAACTATTGAATTAGTAGAAAAAAGGCTAAATGAGAAAGATGCATTAAATGGATTTATTTTAGATGGCTTCCCAAGGACCGTAGCACAAGGAGAAAAACTACATGAAATACTTACAGCCCAGGAAAGAGCAATAAATATAGTTGTGTATTTGGACTTACCTGATGAAGAAATAATAGACAGAATTGTAAAGAGAAGAACTTGCCCAAATCCAGAATGTAGAGAAATATATAATCTAGAATTCAAACCACCAAAACAAGAAGGAATTTGCGATATATGTGGCACGCCTCTAATTATAAGAGATGACGACAACGAAGAAACAGTAAAACAAAGGTTAAAAACGTATCATGAAACATCAGAGGAATTAGTAGACTATTACAAAAAACAAGCTCTGCTATACACGGTAAAATTAAATAAAGAATCTAATGTAACCACAATGGGATTATCAGAGGAAATAAGGAGCTATTTTGAATGAAACATTTGGGACGGTTCTAAATGTTTCAAAACAAATATGAAACGTTTAGAACCGTCCCAAACGTTTCACACAAAGAAAGGACAATTACAATGGTAACAATTAAATCAAAACACGAAATTGAATTAATGAGAGAATCTTGCAAAATTGTAGCAGAGGCGCAAGAGGCCATAAGAAAGGCAATTAGGCCAGGTATTAGCACATGGGAATTAAATAAGGTTGCAGAAGACTTAATTTATTCTAAAGGTGCAATTCCATCTTGCAAGAATTATCCAAGTGGAGAAAAAGGTGTACCTCCATTTCCGTGTGGAGTGTGCATTTCTGTAAATGACGAAGTAATTCATGGTATTCCATCAAAACACGTAATTTTGCATGAAGGAGATATTGTAAGTACAGACCTATGTGCTTATAAAAATGGTGTACATGGAGATGCAACTAGAACTCATTTTATAGGTGGGGAAAATGCAGTAAATCCAGAAGTAAGACGTTTAGTAGAAGTCACAACCCAAAGCTTTTATGAAGGACTAAAATTTGCAAAACCTGGATATAGGATTGGAGATATTTCACATGCAATTGGTGAATATATTAAATCACATGGATTTTATGTTGTAAAAGAATTCCAAGGACATGGAATAGGGCACCAAATGCATGAAGATCCTGGAATTCCAAACTATGGAAAAGCAGGAAAAGGAATAAGGCTAGAACCTGGCATGTGCCTAGCAATTGAGCCAATGGTAAATTTCGGCACAGACGAAATTGAAATACTAGATGATGGCTGGACAATAGTAACAGCGGATGGAAGTCCTGCCGCACATTATGAAAATACAATTTTAATTACAGAAAATGAGCCGGAGATATTGACAATTCTGTAAATTTATTGTATACTATAAAGGCTAATTGTGAGAAAAGGAGTGAAAACACTTGGCAAAAGAGGATGTAATTGAAGTTGAAGGAACTGTTATAGAAACTCTTCCTAATACAAATTTTAAGGTAGAACTTGAAAATGGCCATCAAATATTAGCTCATATTTCAGGAAAACTTAGAATGAATTATATTAAAATTTTACCTGGGGACAAGGTAAAAGTAGAACTATCTCCATATGATCTTTCAAGAGGTAGAATTACATGGAGAGCAAAATAAGACTCACGATAAAAAATATATATTACTTTTGATTTAAAGAGGTGAGAAAAATGAAGGTAAGACCATCAGTAAAGAAAATGTGTGAAAAATGTAAAGTTATAAAAAGAAAAGGTGTAATTAGGGTAATATGCGAAAACCCAAAACACAAACAAAGACAAGGCTAGAATTTTTTAATAGCCTTCTTATCATGTCATAGATGTTTTTTAGAAGAGCGGCTGATGAAATCGTTATTCCTGGAATTTCAATCATTCTGGTGACAGGTTTCAAACCTGTCACCAAATGATGAAATCCTTAGCAATGATTTCACTTTTGTTCTAAAAAATATTTATATATATAGTGTTTAAAGTATTTTATCGCTACCTATATTGGTAGGCATTTCACCTTAAAAGAAATAAGCACAAAACAAACAAAAATAATTTTGGAGGTGCTAAAACATGGCTCGTATAGCAGGAGTAGATTTACCTAGAGAGAAAAGAGTAGAAATAGGACTTACTTATATCTATGGTATTGGGCTTTCAAGTGCACAAAAAATATTAGCTGATGCTAAAATAAACCCAGATACCAGAGTAAAAGACCTAACAGACGAACAAGTAAATAGCATAAGAAAAGCAATGGAAGGTTACAAAACTGAAGGTGACCTACGTAGAGAAGTAGCTCTTAACATTAAGAGACTTACAGAAATTGGATGTTACCGTGGAGTTCGTCATAGAAGAGGACTACCTGTAAGAGGACAAAGAACAAAAACTAATGCTCGTACAAGAAAAGGTCCTAGAAAATTAGTAAGCAAAAGCAAGAGCAAAGCTTAATTAAAAAAGGAGGAAATTTCAAAAAATGGCTACAAAAAATGTAACTAAAAGAACAACGACTAGAAGAAGAGATAGAAAAAACATTGAAAAAGGTGCAGCACATATCCATTCTAGTTTTAACAATACAATCGTTACTATTACAGATACTCAAGGAAATGTTCTATCATGGGCAAGTGCTGGAGAACTAGGATTCAAAGGTTCAAGAAAAAGTACACCATTTGCAGCTGGAGAAGCAGCTGAAACAGCAGCAAAAGCTGCTATGGAACACGGACTTAAAACTGTAGAAGTTTATGTAAAAGGACCAGGTTCTGGTCGTGAAGCAGCAATTCGTTCGCTTCAAACAGCTGGTTTAGAAATCAGCATGATTAAAGATGTAACACCAATTCCTCATAATGGTTGCAGACCACCAAAAAGAAGAAGAGTGTAGAAAATAGTTAGAGAAGAGAGGAGAAAATATAAAATGGCAAGATATAAAGATGAACAATGCCGTATTTGCCGTAGAGAAGGACAAAAATTGTTCTTAAAAGGTGAAAGATGCTATACAGACAAATGCAGTATAACAAGAAGAAACTATGCACCTGGACAACATGGCCAAAAAAAGAAAAAGCTTTCTGAGTATGGTACGCAATTAAGAGAAAAACAAAAAACAAAGGCATTTTATGGTGTTGGAGAAAAACAATTTAGAAGATATTTTGAAATTGCTGAAAGCAAAAAAGGTATTACTGGTGAAGTTTTACTTCAATTATTAGAAAGCAGATTAGACAATGTTGTATATCGTTTAGGATATGGAAGCTCAAGAGCACAAGCTAGAATGCTTATTACTCATGGACATTTCGAAGTAAATGGACAAAAAGTAGATATTCCATCTTACCTAGTAAAAGCTGGAGACGAAATAAAGGTAAGAGAAATAAGAAAAGATAGCAAAATTATAAAGGAAAATGTTGAGGCAAATAGCGCAAGACCAATTCCTGCATGGCTTGAAAAAGATGAGAAGTCTTTAAGTGGCAAAGTTATAAGACTTGCTGCAAGAGAAGATATAGACATCCCAGTAGAAGAGCACTTAATCGTAGAATTATACTCTAAATAGAGGTTAGAGATTAGAAGTTGGAAGTTAGAATTAGTATTAGAAATTAGATTTGGAAGGTTAAAATACTTTCACATCTAACATCTAACATCTAATATCTAACATCTAGTTAAGGAGGTAAAAAATGATTGAATTCGAAAAGCCAAATATTGAATGCTTGGGGTTAGATGAAGAAAAAAACTATGCAAAATTTGTATGTGAACCATTAGAACGTGGATATGGTATGACAATAGGAAATTCTTTAAGAAGAATTTTATTATCATCGCTACCAGGTGCCGCTATAACAAGCATAAAAATAGAAGGCGTGGTACACGAATTCTCTACTATACCAAATGTAGTAGAAGACGTTCCAGAGATTATTGTTAATCTTAAGAACGTAAGATTAAAGCTTCATGATAATGAGGAAAAGACACTTCGAATAGACTTTAAAGGAGAAGGAGAAGTTACAGCTGCAGACATTATCACAGATAGCTCTGTAGAGGTATTAAATCCAGAAGTACATATTGCAACTGTTGCAGAAGGTGGAAGCTTAAAAATGGAAATGACAGCAGATATGGGTAGAGGATACAATACTGCTGAGAAAAACAAGAAACCAAATCAAGCAATAGATGTATTACCAATTGACTCTATTTACACACCAGTAAAAAAAGTCAATTACTCAGTAGATAATACTAGAGTTGGTCAAATGGTTGATTACGACAAATTAACAATCGAAGTATGGACAGATGGAAGCCTTAAACCATATGAAGCTTTAAGTTTAGCTGCAAAAGTTATGACTGAGCATTTAAGCTTATTTATAGATTTATCAGAAACTGCAAAAAATACTCAAGTTATGATAGAGAAAGAGGATTCTAAAAAGGGTAAAGTATTAGAAATGCCAATTGAAGAATTGGAGTTATCTGTTAGATCATACAATTGTTTAAAACGTGCTGGAATATCAACAGTACAAGATTTAGCAAACAAATCAGGCTCAGACATGATGAAAGTTCGTAATTTAGGCAAAAAATCATTAGATGAAGTAACAAATAAGTTACATGCACTAGGACTAGACTTCGCTGAAGACGAAGAGTAACAAAAAGGAAGGTGAAAAAATTGGCTACAAATAGAAAATTAGGAAGAACAACAGACCAAAGATTAGCAATGCTTAAAACACAGACTACTGACTTAATTTGGCATGGTAAAATAGAAACTACTTTGCAAAGAGCAAAAGAAGTTAAATCTATTGCTGATTCTTTAATTGCATTAGCTATTAAAGAAAAAGACAACTTTGAAGAAGTAGAAGTAAAGGTAAAAAAAGCAAAATTAGACGATAAAGGAAATAAAGTAACAGAAAAAGCTACTAGCAAAAATGGTAAAGAATATTTAAAAGTAGTAAAAGAAGAAGTAACAGAAAAAAGACAAAAAGATATGCCATCAAGATTAAATGCTAGAAGAAAAATGATGGCAAAACTTAATAAAGTAACAGACAGCGAAGGAAAAACTGTTGATTTAACAGCAAAACTATTTAATGAGATAGCTCCAAAGCAAGAAGGAAGAAATGGTGGATACACAAGAATTCTTAAAGCTGGACCAAGACGTGGAGACGGAGCAGAAGTTGCTATATTAGAAATTTTATAAAAATATTTAAAAATTTGGGGATAGGCCTGTAAACCTGTCCCCAAATTTTTAGCTATATATTGTAAAATAATCTCTTTTATGATAAACTTTTTATGTAGAAAAATTTTAATAAACAAGGTGATTCGATTTTAGTATATTACCAAATTTAATAAAATATGAAAGGGGAAAAGAATGTATACAGATAATAAAATAGTGGTAGGGAAAAGAGGAACAGAAAATGAAATGTCTATTTTGCTCGATAAAGCAAACAGACATGGACTAATTACAGGTGCGTCAGGAAGTGGAAAAACTATTACCTTAAAGGTTATGGCAGAGAGTTTTTCAGCAGCAGGTGTACCTGTGTTTTTAGCAGATGTAAAAGGGGATTTGGCAGGAATGCCACTTCCAGGGCAGGCAAATGAAAAGATTGCTGAAAGGCTAAATGGAATAGGAATTACAGATTTTGAATATAAAGGCTTTCCAACAGTATTTTGGGATGTTTATGGTCGAGGTGGGCATCCTATAAGAACTACCGTAAAGGCTGTTGGACCTACTATTTTAGCAAGAATGCTTGGATTAACAGATGCACAGGAAGGAGTCCTTGCGATAGCATTTAAAATAGCAGAAGATAACGACTTAGAATTAGTAGATTTAAAAGACTTAAGGTTATTACTTCAGTACATTGGGGACAATCGCCAAAAGTATACAATTACTTATGGGAATGTGTCAACCCAAAGTGTTGGAAGCATACAGAGAAATTTACTTATGCTTGAAGAACAGGGGGCAAATCAGTTTTTTGGCGAGCCTTCAATAGATATAAATGACTTATTACAGAGAAATAGCAATGGAATGGGAAATATAAATATATTACATGCAGTAGAATTATTTAGTAAACCAAACCTATATTCAAGCTTCTTACTATGGCTACTTACATACTTAAACCAAAATATGCCAGAGGTAGGAGATTTAGACAAACCTAAAATTGTATTTTTCTTTGATGAAGCACATCTTCTGTTCAATGACATGCCAAATTATATGCTGACTCAGGTAACGCAAGTGGTAAAACTAATACGCTCAAAAGGAATAGGACTATACTTTATTTCGCAAACTCCAATGGATATACCAGGAGACATTTTAGCACAGCTTGGAAACAGGGTTCAGCATACCTTAAGAGCGTACACACCAGCAGAGCAAAAAATAGTAAAAGCAGTTGCTAGCTCATTTAGAGCAAATTCTGAATTTAATACAGAAGAAGCTATTATGTCTCTTGGTACAGGAGAAGCTCTTATCTCATTTGTAAACGAAAAAGGCGAGCCTAGTATAGTTCAAAAAGCTACAATTCTCCCACCACAAAGTAACATGGGAGCTATAGATGACAGCACAAGACTTATGGTTATGAATCAAAGTCCATATAGAGGAAAGTATGATGTAGCAGTAGATAGAGAAACGGCATATGAAAAAATAAAAGCAGAAATGGAAGAAAAAGAAGCTGAAAAGGCTAAACAAGAAGAAGAAAAGCAAAGAGAAAAAGAAGAAAAACAAAAGGCAAAAGAAAGTGGAACAGGAAAAAGCGGAACAACTGGTGGCAAACAGAAAAAAACAGCAGCTGAAAAAGCCTTCGAAAAAACAGCAAATGCAGCCTTAGGCACAATAGGAAGAAAATTAGGAAATGCTATTTTTAAAGGATTTTTTAAATAATTCCACATTTGGAGACGCGTCTTAAAATTGCTTGAGGACGCGTCTCATGTAGAAAACTTGAGTGAAATGAAAAATTTATGCATAAAATAAATGGAATTTATGCACAGTATTATAATAAGTGCGAAAATAGAGTAGGAGTTGTATTTAGAATATGCTGATAACATAGGTCATGCTAAACATCCAATCCTTGTCAATATTTGTGGAAACCCAAATGTGGAAAATAGGTGGTGAAATTTATGAAGAAGAGCAGCGACAATGTAAGCCAAAAGCAAGCTGAAGAGCTATTAAAAAGATTTAGCAAGATTTCAAAAGAAGAGTTATTTGCAGAGCTTAAATCTTCTATAAATGGACTAAGTATTGTCGACATTGATGATTTGCTTGATGAATATGGTAAAAATATTATAGATTTTGAAGAAAATCATACTATTTTATCAAAAATTAAAGATGCAATAATTAATCCGTTTAATATTGTTTTAATTATTGTGGCAATTATTACATTTATTACAGATGTGGTGATTGCAACAGAAAAAGATTATGCAACTTTTTTTCTTATTATTGGTACAGTAATAATTTCGGCAATTATTTCCTTAGTACAGGAAACAAAATCTGATAATGCTGCAAAACAGCTAAAAAGTTTAATTACGAACAAGATAGATGTAATAAGAGATGAAGTGCCTTATGAGGTAAATGTAGAAGATATAGTTCCTGGAGATATTGTAAAGCTTTCTTCAGGTGATATGATTCCAGGAGACGTACGATTTTTAGAGGCAAAGGACTTATTTATAGACCAAGCTTCACTTACAGGAGAATCGAATCCTGTAGAAAAGTTTACAAGCATAAAGAATGACGGAGCCATAACGGATATTTCAAACATAGGTTTTATGGGAACAAACGTAGTAAGTGGTTCATCAACGGCAATAGTATTAGCAACTGGAGCAGATACGTATTTTGGAAGTATGGCAAAATCACTTCACAGTGTAAATGAAAAGAACAGTTTTGAAAAAGGTATAGACAATGTAAGTAAACTGCTTATTAAATTTATGGTTGTAATGCTTCCTATAATTCTTGCAATAAACATCTTTACAAAAGGTGACCTATGGAGTTCACTTATCTTCGCAATAACAATTGCAGTAGGACTTACACCAGAGATGTTACCAGTTATAATGACATCAACTATGGCAAAAGGTGCTGTGGAGATGTCTAAAAAGAAAACTATTGTAAAAAGATTAAGTGCAATTCAAACATTTGGGGAAATGAACATTTTATGCACAGATAAAACGGGAACTTTAACAGAAGACGAAATAGTTCTGGAAAAATACATGGACACATCTGGTAACGAAAATATTAGGATATTAAGACACGCTTTTTTAAATAGCTATTTTCAAACAGGGCTTAAGAATTTAATAGATGTAGCAATAATTTCAAGAGCAGAAAAAGAAAAACTAAATATTCTAAAGGCAAAGTATGTAAGAGAAGACGAGATTCCATTTGACTTTACAAGACGTAGAATGAGTGTAGTTTTAAGAGACGATAACGGAAAGAGACAGTTAATTACAAAGGGTGCTGTTGATGAAATAATGTCTATTTGTTCATTTATAGATATTGATGGGGAAGCTATTCCTCTTACGGAAGAATTAAGAGAGAAGGCGTACAAAGTATATGAGAAAAATAATGATGATGGACTCAGAGTTTTAGCAATAGCGCAAAAAAATGAAATTCATGGAATAGAAACATTTGGTGTGGGAGACGAAACGAATATGGTACTAATTGGTTTTGTTGCATTCCTCGATCCGCCAAAAGCAAGTGCTAGACAGGCAATAGAAGCTCTTAAAAATCACGGAGTAGATACAGTAGTATTAACAGGAGATAGCGAAGGTGTTGCACTAAATGTTTGCAAAAAAGTTGGAATAAAGGTTGCAGGAAGGCTTAATGGAAAGCAAATAGAAAAAATGACAGACGAAGAACTAAAAGAAAAGGTAAAGGATTGCCACCTATATTCTAAACTTTCTCCACTTCAAAAGCAAAGAATAGTAAGAATTTATCAAGAAAATGGCAACACAGTAGGGTATATGGGAGACGGAATAAACGATAGTCCGCCACTTAAACAAGCAGACGTAGGAATTTCTGTGGATACAGCTGTTGATATTGCAAAGGAAACTGCAGATATTATCCTTTTAGAAAAGGATTTAAACGTACTTGAAGAGGGTGTTGTAAATGGAAGAAAAACATTTACAAATGTTTTAAAATATATCAAAATGGCGACAAGTGGAAACTTCGGAAACATGGTTTCTGTTATAATTGCAAGCATATTTTTACCTTTTTTGCCACTTCTTCCAATTCATATTTTAATACAGAACTTGCTTTGTGACTTTGCTCAAATAGGTATGCCGTTTGATAACGTAGACAAAGAATATCTAGAAAAGCCAAAGAAATGGGATACAAAAGGTATAAAAAATTTTATGTTTGCCTTTGGAACGATAAGTGTTGCACTAGATGTAGCTTGCTTTGCAGTATTATGGTTTATATTTAAACTTAATACACCTGAAAAAGCAGTGCTATTCCAAACAGGTTGGTTTGCATTTGGAATAATTTCTCAAACAATCATAATTCACATGATAAGAACACACAAAGTTCCATTTATACAAAGTAAGTCTTCAAAAGAATTACTAATATCAACGTTTGCAATTACACTTGTAACTCTTATAATTGCGTTTTCAGATATTGCAGGAATATTTGATTTAAATAAGCTACCATATTCGTATATGGGATGGATAGTAGGACTTGTATTAGTTTATATTATATTTATACAAGTTTTTAAGAAAATCTATATAAAAATACGTGGAGAATGGCTGTAAAACATCACACTTGTTAAAAAAAAATTTCTAAACTGTTGAAAAAAATATTTTCTTGTGATACACTACTATCGTAAGAAAAAAGAAAGAAGGAAAACTGAAAATGAAGCAACATGATAAAGGAAAAATTGCAACTAGAATAATAGCAGGTATTCTTGCAGGACTTATGGTTTTGGGTACTGTTGGAACGTTGTTATATTATATTTTTGCATAAAAATACGAGGTAATATATGATAGAAAATTTTGGAAAAACTTTTACAAATTTCTATGAAAATAATATACTTGGATATATTGAAACCTTATACAACTATCCTATAAAATTAGTACTTTTAATAATAGACATTACTTTAGTTACTTTCCTAATTTACAAACTATTGAAGGTAGCAAAGAAGACGAGAGTATGGCAACTGCTTAAAGGAATTGCACTTTTGCTAATTGCAATGTGGCTTAGCTCATTATTCGAACTTAGAATTTTAAACACTATCCTATCTTCAATTATGACATATGGAGTTATAATACTAATAGTAATATTTCAACCAGAGCTAAGGCGTGGCTTAGAGCAGTTAGGTACGAATAAAATAAGCAAATTTTTTGGCTTCGACCAAGATATACAAAGTAAAGTAAAAGAAAATATATACAAAATAGTAATTGCTACAACTGAAATGGCAAAGACGAAAACTGGAGCTTTAATTGTACTAGAAAGAGAGATTAAAATAAAGGATATTATAGATACTGGAATTGTAATGGATAGTGAAATATCTCCACAATTATTGGTAAATATATTTGTACCAAACACTCCACTTCATGATGGAGCAGTTATTATTGGAGATAATAAAATAAAGGCAGCAGCTTGTATGTTGCCACTTGCTTCAGATAAAGATATAGCAAAGGAACTAGGAACAAGGCATAGAGCTGCAATTGGTATTTCGAAAGAATCTGATAGCATTGCAATTGTTGTGTCTGAAGAAACAGGCAAAATATCACTTGCCAAAGATGGAACACTTATTGCAGACTTAAAAGAAGAAGCACTAAAAAAGATTTTAATAAAAAATATGATTACTCAAGGATTTGATAAAAACACTGTACCTAAGAAGATTTCAAATTTAAAAAATAAAATAAAAATAGAAACGAAGGAGGAAAAGAAAAATGAAGAAGGACACTAAGGCAAGTTTAATTGTTTTTGTAGGTGTATTTGTACTAGCTTTTGTAATGACCATGTTTATACCAGATGATGCAATGGCATATTCTACAAATGGTGGATTACTTAGCTTCCTAGGAACAAGCGTTGCAAAATTGGTTGGAATAAGAACAATTATTTCTATAGCAATTGCTACAGCAGTAACTTTACTTGTAAGAATTGTTGATCCAGAAGAAAAAAAGGAAGAAAAGAAAGTTAGCAAAAAAACAACTACTAAAAAAGGAGCAAAATGAGAAACATTAAAATCATAATTGAGTATAATGGAAAAGGCTTTAATGGTTGGCAAAAGCAACCAAACAAATTGAATATTCAAGGTGAAATCGAAAGAGCAATTTTTGATGTAACCGGTGAAAAAGTTGAACTCTATGCGTCTGGTAGAACAGACGCTGGAGTTCATAGTTTTGGCCAAACAGCGAATTTTAAAATAGAAAATCTAATTCCGCTAGAAAAAATTCCACTTGCACTTAATTCCAAATTGAAGAAAACAATTGTAATAAAATCAGCAGAAGAGGTAGACGAAAACTTTCATGCAAGATATAATTGCAAAGGGAAAAAATATCGATATATTATAAATAATTCAAAAGTGCCTAGTGCTATTTACCATGACTTAGAATATCATCTGCCAATAAAATTAGATATTGAAAAAATGATTGAGGCTAGTAAATTTTTTATTGGGGAGCATGATTTCAAAGCTTTTAGAGCAAGTGGTACGAGCAGCAAATCAAGTGTAAGAATTATTTATAATATAGATATAAAAAAAGATAATGAAGACAGAATATATATAGATTACACCGGGAATGGATTCATGTATAATATGGTAAGAATTCTTACTGGAACACTTGTAGATGTAGGACTTGGAAAGATAACTCCAAAAGAAATACCAGAAATAATAGAATCAAAAGATAGAAGTAAAGCTGGTAAAACCTTACCAGCGCATGGATTATATTTAATGGAAGTGTATTATGTATAACAAAGAAGAAGTATTACAAAAAGCAGATGATAGGGAATTCATATTAAATGCTGTAAAGCAGGAAGCCTGGGTATATGAATTTGCATCAGAAAGACTGCATGATGATGAAGAAATAACTTTTGAAGCAGTAAAAAAAGACGGAATTGAATTAGAATTTGCAAGTGACAGATTAAAGGATAACAAAAAAATAGTATTTGAAGCAGTATCAAAATCTGGATGGGTTGCATGTTATGCAAGTGAAAGATTATTAAACGATAAAGAAACATTGCTTGCAGGCTGTAAAATAGACGGACAAATTTTATACTATGCAAGTGAAAATTTAAGAGATGACAAAGATGTTGTCTTAGAAGCGGTTAAAAACAAAGGTATAATATTAAAATATGCAAGTAAAAGATTAAGACAAGACAAGGATGTAGCTATAGCTGCAGTTACACAAAATAAAAAGGCATATGAGTATGTGTACGATACAATAAAAAATGATGAAGAAATACAAAACTTAATAACCACTCAAAAATAGTGAACGAAAAAACAGATTAAAGCATAATATATCCCAAGAGAAAGAGGGTTTATTATGCTTAATTTTTTTGTAGAAGTATTGTTTTGCACACTTGCAATATACGGACTTATAGAAATAATAAAAAATATATATTACATATGTACATATACAAAACTAAAGTCTGATGGAATTTATGTAATAGTAGCAGCGAAAAACCAAGAAAAACAAATAGAAGGCTTTCTTAGAACTTTTTTATTTAGAGTTATTTATGGTAAGGAAGAAATGATTAAACAGATTTTGGTAGCAGACCTTGGCTCAACAGATCAAACAAAAGAAATAGTAGACAAAATAGGTATGGACTACAACCAAATAAAATCGCTAAATTGGAAAGAATGTAAGGAAATTATAGAAAATATTAATAGTAACTAAACATCACATTTGGGGACGCGTCTGAAAGTTGCGAAAAAAATTTTTAGACGTATCCCCAAGTGTGGAAAAACAGGAATATGGGGACAGGATTAATCCTGCCCGTGATTTTGTTTTAGCCTTCTTACTTGCAATCAAGATAAAAAAGTGATAATATATTTGAAAAACATAAGAAAGGAATTAAAAGTTGGGAACAAAAAGTATTAAGAAGAATTTTTTATATAATTTAGTATATCAAGTACTAATATTAATATTGCCGATTATAACAACACCATATATATCAAGAACATTGGGAGCAGAAGGTGTTGGCATTTACAGCTTTACAATTTCAATAGTTACGTATTTTACACTGTTTGGCTCACTTGGTGTAGCTATGTATGGGCAAAGGGAAATAGCATATGCACGTGAGAATAAAACTAAACGAAAAAGGGTATTTTGGGAAATAGTAACTTTTCGTTTCATTACAATGGCTATTTCACTAGTTGTATTTATTTTAACATATGCGTCGCAGGATGTTTATAAAGAGTATTACCAAATATTAATACTCTATTTATTATCATTTGCATTTGATATAAGTTGGTTTTTCCAAGGTATGGAGGAGTTCAAAAAAACAGTCACAAGAAATGTAATTGTTAGAACCTTAAGTGTGGCTTGTATTTTTATATTTGTAAAATCTCCAGCAGATCTAAACAAATACTTGTTAATATATTCTTTAGCAGATTTAATTGGAAATATTTCACTATGGTTTTACCTTCCAAGTTATTTTAAAGGAACAGAAATAAAGTACATACATGTAAAAAGACATATAGTACCAATTATTATGCTATTTATACCACAAATAGCAGTAAAAATATATGGAATAGTTGATAAAACAATGATTGGGTACATTATAACAGACAAATCTGTTCTTGGAAATTATGAGGAAGCATATAAAGTAATAAATGTATTGTTTACAGTTGTCTCGTCACTTGGAATTGTTATGATGCCCAGAATTGCAAGTATTTTTGCAAGTGGAGATAAAAAGAAGCTTAATGAATACATAGTAAAATCTTTTAGATTTATGTTTTTTATGGCATTCCCAATGATGCTAGGAACTACAGTAGTTTCAAAAGAGTTTGTACCAATTTTCCTAGGAGATGGGTATCCACAAGCTGCAACTATTATAAACATATTGTCTCCAATGATATTAAGATGTGGAATTACAAATGTAATAGGAACACAATACCTACTACCTACAAAAAAACAAAAAGAATATACTATATCTATTCTAGCAGGGGTTATATCTAATGTTATACTTAATTTTTGTTTAATTCCCCCATTTGGAGCAATAGGTGCAGCAATTGCTACTACTGTATCTGAAATATTTGTAGTAGCTACTCAAATGTACTATGTAAGAAATGAAATTCCACTTGTAAAAGCAATAAAAACAGGGACAAAATATGCTATAGCATCTGTAGTAATGCTAATTGCATGCTATATAGTAGGCATATTCATAAAAACCGGTATAGCTTCTGTTATAGCAAAAATAGTGGTAGGAGCAATAGTGTATTTGATTATGCTAATAGTTTTAGGAGACAAATATGTATATGAAGTAAGAGACATTATAAAAGCAAAGATTAAAAGAAAATAGGAAGAGGTGAAACTTTGGAATTAAAAGGAAGTATAGAAGAAATAATATATCAAAATGAAGTAAATGGATATACTATTTGCCAAATCGAAACAGACGAGGAAAGCATTACGGCAGTACGGCTATCTTCCTTTTATTAACCAGGGAGATACTTTAAAAATTACACGGAAAATATGTTATGCACCAAGAGTATGGTAGACAATTTAAGATAGATACTTTTGAAAAATTAATGCCTGAAACGGAAGAAGCACTAGAGAAGTATTTAGCAGGAGGCATTATTAAAGGAATAGGCCCAGCGATTGCAAAAAAAATAGTGAAAGCCTTTGGAAAAGAAACAATTTCAGTATTTAAATTTGAGCCAATTAGGCTTTCACAGATAAAGGGGATTAGTGAAACCAAGGCATTAGAGATAGCACGCGAATTTAATGAGAAATGGGAAATGTGGCAAATTGTAAGTTTCTTGGAAAAGTTTGGTATTAGTAGTAGCAATAGTAAGAGAGTTTATGACGCACTTGGAATTAATGCCATACAAGAAATAGAAGCAAATCCATATATACTTATAGACATTACCTATGGTGTAGACTTTAAAAAAATAGATAAAATGGCAATGGACTTGGGGCTCCCATATAATAGTGACAAGCGCATAGAAAGCGGAATAAAATATGGCTTAATTCTAGCCACATATAATGGGCATACATGTGTAGCTAAGCCGAATTTAATTCAATTTGTAATAGATATTCTTGATGTGTCTAGCGAAGAAATAGAAGATTGCCTTATTAATCTTATTGGAAAAAAACAAGTAGTAGTTGAAAAAAGAGAAGACAGCGAGTGGGCGTATTTATATCCATTTTACAAGGCAGAACAAAATATAGCAGAAAAGTTGCAGATATTAATGAACTCAAAAAATACAAAACATATTAAAAATTTTATACAAGAAATGAAAGAACAAGAAAAGCTACTGGACCTAGAACTGTCAGACAAGCAGAAAGAAGCGGTAGAAGCTGTAAATGAAAATAATGTATGTATAATAACAGGTGGGCCAGGTACACGGAAAAACTACTATAATTAAAGAGATAATTGCAATATATGAAAGTATTGGTAAGAAAGTAGTGCTTTGTGCACCTACAGGTAGGGCCGCTAAAAGGATGACTGAGACAACAGGTAAAGAAGCTAAAACTATACATAGGCTTTTAGAAATAGGGAAAATACAAGAAGAGCAAAAACTTGAAACCGTTGATAATGATATTATTCCAATAGATGGGGATGTAGTTATAGTAGATGAAATGTCTATGGTAGATGTGTTTTTAATGAATTACTTACTAAAAGGGATATACTTAGGTACAAAACTTGTGCTAGTAGGAGACATTAATCAGCTACCATCAGTTGGCCCGCGGAAGTATTTTAAAAGACATGATTGAATCTGAAAAAATTGCAGTTATACGCTTAAACAAAATTTTTAGACAAGCTGCAAAAAGTAAAATAATAGTAAATGCACACCACGTAAATGAAGGAGAAGCCTTTATTGCAAAAGGAAGCAAGGAAGCAGAGGAAACAGAAGAAGACTTTTTCCATATAAACGAAAGTTCACAAGAGAAAATGTTATATCAAGTGGTATCTCTTGTAAAAGACAGACTAAAGAATTATGGTAATTATGAGTTTTTTAAGGATATGCAGGTTTTAACTCCAACTAAAAAAGGAATGCTTGGAACAAAAGAGCTAAACAAGGCACTCCAAAATGCTTTAAATCCAGCAAATGATTCTAAACAGGAAAAAACATATGGAGACCAGATTTTCAGAGTTGGAGACAGAGTAATGCAAATAAAGAATGACTATGACATTTTCTGGGAAAAGGAAGCAACACATGAAAATGGCACAGGAATCTTTAATGGGGAAATAGGGACTATAGTAAAAATAGAGCAAGAAGAAAAACAATTAAAAATTATTTTTGATGATGAAAAAGCAGCGTGGTATGCCTTTTCAAGTTTAGAAGAATTGGAACTTGCATATAGCATAACGATTCATAAATCACAAGGAAGTGAATTTAATGTTGTAGTTTTAGTAATCCCACCTGCTGCTCCAATGCTACTTACAAGAAACCTTTTATATACTGCTATAACCAGGGCAAAAAAATTATTAGTAGTAATTGGCTCAAATAAAGTTATTGAATTTATGATAAAAAATGCGGATAGTAAGACAAGAAATACAGGACTTAAATTTAAACTGGGGGCAATTTTATAATGCAAATTAATTTGCGTTAACAAAATTAAGGAGGCAGATGTTTGATACAGTTTTAGACCTTATATTTCCACCTAAGTGTGGATTTTGCCAAAAGATAAATAAGGAATACTTGTGCAAAAAATGCGAATTAAAAATTAATTACTTAAAAAAGGACAAAATTAGAAGAGTAAAAAATGAAGCATATTCATATCACTTATTTGCTTACGAGTATAAAAACGAAATTAGAAATAAAATTCTGGATTTTAAATTTAATGATAAACCAGAGCTTGCTGACACATTTGCAAAACTTTTATTAAATAATAAAAAAATATGTAGATTTTTAAGATGTTATGATATAATAATACCAGTTCCAATGTATAAGAAAAAGCAAATAATACGTGGATATAATCAAACGGAGCTAATTGCTCAAAAGCTTGCGGAGGAGTTACATTTAGAATATGTATGTGCTCTAAAAAAAATAAAAAATACTCAAACGCAAAGCAAACTAGATGCAAAGGACAGAGAAAATAATGTAAAAGATGCATATGAATGCATGGATGTAGAAAAAATAAGTAATAAAAAAGTTGTATTATTTGATGATATTTTTACAACTGGAAGCACAGTAGCAGAATGCGCAAAGAAGTTAAAAGGTGCATTTGAAATCTCAGTATTAACAGTAGCAAAAGATTAAAAAGGAGAAGAGAAATGGAAGATTTAGTAGAAAGTATTTTAGATTATGTAAGAGCAGACTACACTGACTATGCAATAATGATAAATGGTGAATGGGGAAGTGGGAAAACTTATTTTTGGAACAACAAGATTCGTAAAAGAATAGATGGCATGCAATTTAACGGAAAGCAATATACAACAATATATATGTCATTATATGGAATATCTAATTTAGAAGATATAAGTAAAAAAATATTCATTGAAACTACGCAATTAATGGACAAAAACTTAAGAAAATTTATGAATGCACACCGGACAAGGAACAATACCAGAATATGCTAAAACAGGCCTAGATATGGCAAATTTCTTTGGCGTCACACAAAATGGGGACAAAATTGACTATTCCAAGTTCTTCTCAACAGATGATAAGGTGCTATGTTTTGACGACCTAGAAAGAGCAAACGTGGATGTAATTGATATCCTAGGATATATAAATAATTTCGTAGAGCATGACCACATTAAAACAATTATTATATGCAATGAAAAAGAACTTTCAACAAAGCTAAAAAGCAGTAATTTGGAAATGAAAACATTTATTGCTACATATCTTCTCGATAAAGAAGGAGATTTAGCAAAATCAGAAAAACCAATGGTTGAGAAAATTCGTGATAAGATAGAGTATGTTTTTGATAAAGCAAATGATTATGAAAGAATAAAAGAAAAATTAATTGGAGAAACTTTTGAATATGCACCAGAGTTTAATTATATTATAAATGGTCTACTTATGAGATACGAAAATAATCCTGACTTAATACGTTTTTTAAGAGAGAATACTCCGTTAATTATATCTACTTTTAATAAAAGCGGTACTAGAAACTTAAGAATCCTGAAACATGCATTAAATGATTTTAAGAAAATATATGAGATGGTTAACAAGAACTATCCAAATACTAATCACAGAATAATGCAAACAATGCTTATATTTACAATAGCTATTTCGTTTGAAATAAAAGCAGGTAAAATTACAAAAGATAAATTTATTAATATTGAAAATAATGAAGAATATAAGTCTATATTAGTTTCTTCAAGGGTTTTCATGGATAACAGGCAGTTCTATATTAAAGAGTTTGACAATAATTATTATTATAATTTTAAATCAGACTTCAGATTTTTTAAATTCATTGAGATATATGTAAGAACTAGAATATTTGACATGAAAGCTTTTAAGAATGACATGGAAACAATAATAAATACAATTGATACAGATAAACTTCCTGGATATAAAAGATTGCTTACTGAAGAATACTGGAAAATAGCAGATGACGAATTCCCAGGTGTCATTGAAAGTATTATAAGTGATGTAAAAGAGGGAAAATTAACCCTAATAGAAGTAGTAAAACTTTTTGCATATTTTAGTTATTTTTCTAAAAGAGGACTAATTGATTATGATATAAAATCTGTAAAATCTATATTCTTTAATGGAATGAATGTGGCATCCTTAAACTCTAAGTATTGTGAAAATCCAGAACAGGAATTAGCTGCTGTTTCTGTGGATAAAAACAGTACAGACATGGAAGAAATTTTGAAACATTTTTATGAAATAAATGCACAATTAAAAGACAAGATGTATAAAGAAAAAGCAGAGGACGTATTTAAATATATTCCAATGAAAATGGAAGAATTCTATGACAAATTTGAAAAAGAATGTATGAATATACCTATATTTAAGTATTATGATGTTTATCAAATGTTTCAAAGAATCTCATGTGCCAATAATGAAGATATAGTAACCATACGAGAAATATTAAGAAGAAGAGTTGATAAGTATCAAAAAGAGATAGAACCGGAAATGAAAAACATCAAACAATTAAAGCAAATAACGGATGATTATATCAAGGGAAAAGATACAAGCGTAAAAATAGTAATGCTTGATGAATTTTCAAAGGATTTAGGATATATTATAGATAAATATAAAGGAAGCATATTTGAAAAAAATGTATAAAAAAAACTCCTTTTGTAATAATAGTTAGTAGACATAATTATAAAAAGGAGGGAAAAAAGTGTGATAGATTACAATGAATACATATAGAAAGATAGCAAATGCTATCTTTCTACTATATTATTTATAAATTGACTCTTTCTATGTTAAATAATATAATTTGCAATATAAATGAACGGAGGTAGAATAATGGATATTAGAAATGAAAAACTTGCACGCATTCTTATAAATAATTCTATTTCTTTGTGCAAAGATAATAATTTATTAGTAGAAGTAATTGGACAAGATGGATTAGAATTAGCAAATGAAATTACTAAACAAGCTAAAGAAATAAATGCTAAGCCACATATAAATACAATTAATTATGACAATCTAAAAAAATTTTTAATAAATGCAACTGAAGAAGAAATTATGGAATATGGAAAAAAAGATTATGAGAGAATGAAAAAAATGCAAGCATTTATTGGAATTAGTGCACCAACACGTGATAGACCTCTAGAAGGAGTACCACAAGAAAAATTGGAAATGTACAATAAATATTATACTGCTTTAGTACATTTAGAACAAAGAGTTAAACATACAAAATGGTGTATTTTAAGATATCCAAATGAATATTACGCCCAAAAAAGCAATATGTCTATAGATGAATTTAAAGATTTTTATTATAGAGTTTGTAGCGTTGATTACAATAAAATGAAAATAGCTATGGAACCATTAAAAATATTAATGAATAAAACCGACAAAGTCCACATTGTGGCACCTGGGACAGATTTAACATTTAGTATAAAGGGGATTCCAGCAAAAAAGTATTATGGAACATTTAATATACCAGATGGAGAAGTAGCAACTTGTCCAGTAAAAAATAGTGTAAATGGTTATATTACATATAATACTAAAACAAAATATAATGATATAGTATTTGAAAATATACGATTTGATTTTAAAGAAGGAAAAATAATAAGGGCAACTGCTAAAGAAAATACCAAAGAATTAAATGCAATCCTCGATACAGACGAGGGAGCAAGATATATTGGAGAATTTGCATTTGGATTAAATCCATATATTAATAATACTATATGTGATACATTATTTGATGAAAAGATTAATGGTAGTTTTCATTTTACTCCAGGAATGGCTTTGGAAGAAAGTGATAATGGAAATAAATCTGCAATTCATTGGGATATAGTTAAAATTTTAAAAAAAGAATTTGGCGGTGGAAAAATATATTTTGATGATGTATTGATAATGAAAGATGGAGAGTTTGTTATAGAAGATTTAAAAAAGTTAAATGCTGAAAATTTAAAATAAATAAAGACACAGAGTCCTAATCTATGAACTCTGTGTCTTTATTGAAAAACAAATCATCATAATTTGAATCATTCAATATCCATGCATTATTTAGTTTGATTTTATTAAGCTCATTTTTAGATATTTTTAAACAATCATCATAATCATGAATATTTGATATTTCACTAACTGACATTATTCCTTTTTTAATAACTGGTATGGAATGAGGAGTTAAAGCAAATATAAAAAAGAATGTTTTATTTATATTATAATTCCATGGAATCATAAATGAAATTTGAATTTTTTCATGCTGAGTATTTTGAAAATCTACATTTTCTAAATTTATATACCCAATTGTTTTATCATATGTAAGAGTTCCTTCATAATAGTAAGAAGACTCATTTCCATATTTTTCTATATCTTTTACTCCGTTAAAAAATTTAACATTTATTATATCAGAATCTTTAATATTAACTAATTCAGCAATTGATGTAACTAAATGATTTTGTGTGTAATAATAAAAATATAATTTAGAGGTTTTAAATAAATTATTTTGAATAGAAAGAATGTCAGTGTTTATATTTTGTGGGAATAATTCATTTAAATCAATATTTAAAACATTACATATTTCAATAAGAGTAATTATATCAGGAATTACTTGACCACTTTCATATTTACTAATAGTTGATTTTGATTTAGAAATTAATTTTCCTAATTGTGTTATTGAAATATTTCTACTTTCTCTATATTTTCTTAATTTTTCATTTAATTTTATATCATTTAAATTATACATAAATACCTCATTTCATTAAAATCAACAAAATTATTAATTTAAGTCTTTTTTATAAATTATTAATGCAATTATAACAAAAATAACAGCATTTTTCAATGAATTTGTAATAAAGTTATAGAAATTGTTTCATATTATGAAACAATTATAAATTTGAAAAAATATTTAAAGATAGTAAAATATTAATTATAAAGTCTAAATAGATAAAAAGTTATAGGAGTTGATATAATTTTGAGAAAGGAAAAAGGAAAAATTCTAATTGAAGGAATGGATTTATCTGGGAAAACAACTGTTACAAAATGTTTATATGAAATGTTAAAAGATGCAAAAATACAACATAGAACACTTAGCAATGAAACTGAAATTTTTGACTTTGCAGTAGCACAATCTAAAAAAAATAAATTACATACAGATTTAATTAATAAGTTATACACTCTTGCAATAAGTGAAGATTTATATAATTATCAGCCTGCAAAGAATGAGATAATATTGCAAGATTCGTATTTTGCATTAAAAAGTTATGCCTTAATGAAAGAAAAATATCCTAATACTCTAGCAAACGAAGTGTACAGGTTATTGCAACTTTTTCCAAAGCCTGAATTAGCATTTTACCTAACAACTAGTACAGAAGATAGAATTTGTAGAAATAAAAAAAGGGATAAACCTATGGCTTATATGGAAAAATTACTAATTTCAAATCCTGAACAATTTGAAATTATAGATAAAAATTTAAAAGATATAACTATAAGTTTATTTAACGCAGAAATCATAGATACACAATACATGAAACCAGAAGAAGTTGCATTATATATAAAAAATAAATTTCAAGAAATAAGTAAAGGAGAGAATGAAAATGAAAGATAATAATTTTATTGATTTATCATTATTACTTACAAAAGATACACCTGTTTTCCACGGAGAGCCAGAAATTGTATTTAGACAACATGCAAAGATAGAAAAGGAAAATTATAATGAACATCAAATAACTATTAATACACATTTTGGAACACATATGGACTTCCCGTATCATATGATTGATGATGGAAAAAAATCAAATGACTTTAAAATAGAAAAGTTTATTGGTAAAGGAAAAGTAATTGATATTCATAATCCTGATTTAAATATCAAGGATGAAGATGTATTTCTTCTATATTCAGGACATATAGAAAAAGGAATAGACAACTTATTTATTGATGTTCCAGTGATTGATAATAATTTAATAGACTTCTTAATATCTAAAAAACCAAAAATGATTTTATTAGATATACCAACGCCTGATGAATATCCATTTCCTATACATAAAAAGATTTTAGGAAGTAATATATTAATAGTAGAAAATGTGTGCAATATGAATATATTATTAGATAAAAAATTTAGAGTATATGCAATACCTTTAAATTTTGATAAATTTGATGGCTCTCCATGCAGAGTATTTGCGGAGGTGGAATAATGAAGATTATTACTATAGGAGGATTTCCTGCAGCTGGAAAGACATATACAAGTAAATTATTGGCACAATATAACAATTATATTGCTCTAGAATTTGAAAGTTTAAGATGGAAATTTTTTTATAATAATCTAGAAGAGAATTTATATAAATACACTCAGCATACCACTTTACTAAAAAATGAAAATATGAGAGAATACTATTTGAGATGTGCTTTATATGAAAGCAGAATTCCATTAGAATCGATGGTTGAATGGCATAAAAATACAATGAAGTATATTATTAAAGAGATTTGTAAAATTATTGATGAATTAAAATTAATTATGACAAAAGAAGATTATATCAAGTTTTGTAATAAATATACAAAACTGATAAACTACATGCCTGAATTTGAAAAGTTGAATAAAGAATATATTATATGTAGTCATGCGCTTATTAATACAATTAACTTTTTAGAAAATGAAAGAATAAAATTGGATTTTATAGTTGATAAAAAGATTCTAATTGAAAGATTTAAACAAAGAGAAAATATAGTTGAACATAAATTTGATGATAATATAAAAAAATATTATAAGTCTTATGAAGAAGTATTAAAAGATAGTATATCAAACAATTTAGATACAACAGATGAAGATATTATAAAAAAAATCAATGATTTAATTTAAACGATTATAAAGTTGAAAGGAAATAAGTAATATGGATTTAAGAATTAAAACTGAAAACGAAGAATTCCATGGAAGAACATGTGGAATAATTAAACAAGATAATAAGTTTTTAATTATGAAAGTAAACAAAACTTCATATTTTCACATACCAGGAGGTCATATTGAAATTGGAGAAGATTCAGAACAGGCCATTATTCGTGAAATAAAAGAAGAAGTTGGCTGTGAGGTCGAGGAAACACATTTATTTGCTATACAAGAAAATTTTTGGGAAAGAAACAATAAAAAATGTCATGGGATAGAATTTTATTATATCATAAAACTTAAATATAATTTAGAAATGAAAGATTATGAAAGGATTGAAAATGATAAAGGCGAAGAAAGACTACTGGAATTTAAATGGGTTACTATAGAAGAACTGAAAGATATAGATTTAAGGCCGATAAATATTAGAAATATGTTGATTAATGAAGTGTATCTTAATGGCTTATCACATATTATAAAAAGAGGTGAATAAATGAAAGAGTGTGTATTTTGTAGTATTGCGAAAAGTGGAGATAACAATAATAAAAAAGAAAAAAATATTATTTTATATGAAGATGATTTAATAATAATAACTCAAGCAACTGGAGCTCCAGTTAGGGGTTATTTAATGATAATAATGAAACGACATGTTAATGGTTTCGCTGAATTGTCACAAAAAGAATTAAAACATGTAGAAAAAGTAATAGGTTCGATTAAGGAAATTTACAAGAGGTATTTTAATATTGATTCAATATTATTAGAACATGGTTCAACAGAAAATGGAAGACATCCTCAAAGTATAGTACATGCTCATTTACATTTAATTCCATTCAATTTTAATAAAGAAATCGAAGGGGAGTTACTAAAAGGGTTAAAATTAAAATCAATTAAATCTTTTGAAAATATAAAGAATAATAAAAAATTGGATTACTGGTTATATTGCAATCCAGAAGGAAAATATTATTCGTCAGTTAATATTCTAGATGCTCCAAGATCCATTTTTATGAATTTAATAGCAAAGCAAATTAATTTGGCATTGCCATATGAATGGAGAGAATCAGTTACGAAAAAAGAATATACAGATGAGATGATAAATATATTTAATACTAATAGGAATTTATTAAAAAAATTAAAAAGCACTGTGTAAAAAATAAACTTTGAATTATTCAAAGTTTATTTTTTCGTATAATTTCTCCTTTTTTAGAGAAAATAAAAATAAAAAGAAAATTTAAGGAGGATTAATTTATGAAAGCAACAGGAGTTGTAAGACGTATAGATGATTTAGGCAGAATTGTTATACCAAAAGAAATAAGAAGAGTGCTTCGCATAAAAGAGGGAGACCCTATAGAAATATTTACAGGAAAAGAAGGAGAGGTTATTTTAAAGAAATATTCTCCAATAGGAGAGCTTTCAGAATTTGCAACAGGATATGCAGAAACTTTAGCAAAAACAACAGGACACATTGCATGCATAACAGATAAAGACACAGTAATTGCCGTTTCAGGTGGTTCTAAAAAGGAATTTTTGGAGCAGAATTTAAGCAAAGAGCTTGAAGAAGTAATGGAAAACAAGGAAGTTTACACAAGTGGAGACAACAACGAAATAGCTTTACCTATTACAGAAAATGATACTAGAGAAAGAAAATATAATTCTCAAGTAATATATCCTATAATATCTCAAGGAGACGTAATAGGAAGTGTAATTCTTATTTCAAAAGAACAAGGTACAAAAATGGTAGAATCAGACATGAAGGTAGTTCAATCAGCAGCAGGATTTTTGGGTAGCCAAATGGATATATAGAACAAAAAAACCAAGCCCTTAAGGGCTTGATTTTTTTGATTCATTGTAATATAATAATTGCCGTAAAAAAAGGGGGATATTATGAAAGCAATAGATATTAGAAATAAATATTTAAAATTTTTTGAAGCACATGGACATAAAATAATACCAAGCAGTTCACTTATTCCTGAAAACGATCCATCAGTATTATTTACTACAGCGGGAATGCAACCACTTATTCCTTATCTTATGGGAGAAAAACACCCAGAAGGTACAAGACTTACAGATTACCAAAAATGTGTTAGAACAGTAGATATTGAAGATGTTGGCGATAACCGCCACTTAACATTTTTTGAAATGCTGGGGAACTGGTCGCTAGGAGATTATTTTAAAGAAGAAGCAATTGCGATGAGCTATGAATTTCTAACAAAGGAATTACAAATTCCAGTAGAAAAATTATCTGTTACAGTTTTTGCTGGAGACGAAGACTGCGCACGTGATACAGTGTCAAGCGAGTGCTGGAAAAAAGCTGGTATTCCAGAAGATAGAATATATTATTTTGGAAAAGACAATAACTGGTGGATAGCAGGCAATGAAGGACCTTGTGGACCAGATACAGAAATGTTTTATGATACTGGAAAACCTGCGTGCAGTGATCATTGCGACCCATCTTGTGATTGTGGAAAATATGTTGAAATATGGAATAACGTATTTATGGAATTCTTTAAAAGTGCAGATGGTACATATACAAAATTAAAGCAACACAATGTAGACACAGGTCTTGGGCTAGAAAGAATGGCAATGCTTCTTCAAGGAAAGAAAACACCATATGAAATTGAAATTTTTTCACCTATAATGGATAAACTAGCAGAGCTTGAAAAGAAAGAGGACATTCAAAGTAGAAGAATAGTTGCAGAGCATTTACGTTCTAGTATGATGATAATTGCAGATGGCGGAAGACCAAGTAACATAGACAGAGGATATATTTTAAGGAGACTTATTCGCAGAATGGTAAGACACTTGAGAAAGCTTGGAATAGACTTAAATGAAATTCAAAATTTAGTGGACTTAAATGTAGAAACACTAAAAGAAATGTATCCTGAGCTTGTAGAAAAAAAGGAAACAATAAAAAATGTGCTTATAGAGGAAAAAAATAAATTCATGAAAACCCTTGAAAATGGGGAAAAAGAATTCATGAAGGCTGTAGAAAGAATTCACAGAGAAGGAAAAAATATAATAGATGGACAAACTGTTTTTAATCTATATGAGACATATGGTTTTCCACAAGAAGTAACAGTTGAACTTGCAAAAGAAAATGGGGTAGAATTAGAGCTAGACAAGTTTGATGAGCTATACAAGCTACACCAAGAAAAATCAAGGCTTGGTGCAGAGCAAAAATTTAAAGGAGGCCTAGCAGAACAAAACGAGCAAACAACAGCATATCATACAGCAACGCACTTACTACACCAAGCACTTCGAACAGTTTTAGGAGACCATGTAAGACAAAATGGTTCAAATATTACAACAGAAAGACTACGTTTCGATTTTACACATCCTCAAAAAGTAACTCCAGAAGAACTAAAGAAAGTTGAAGACATGGTAAACGAGCAAATTAAAAGAGACCTAAAAGTTACATGTGAGGAAATGACATTAGATGAAGCAAGAGCTTCAGGAGCAATAGGATTATTCGAGCATAAATATGGAGACAGAGTAAAGGTATATACAATAGGAGATTTTAGCAAAGAAATTTGTGGAGGACCACACGTAGAACATACGGGAAGTTTGGGCAGATTTGTAATAAAGAAAGAAGAGGCAAGCTCATCAGGTGTAAGGCGTATTAAAGCAATTTTAGTAAAGGAGTAAACTACTATGGAAGATTGTTTATTTTGTAAAATAATAAAAAAAGAAATCCCAGCAGACGTTGTATATGAGGATGAAGAGGTACTAGCATTTAGAGACATTCATCCAGCAGCACCAATACATGTTCTTGTAATTCCAAAAAGGCATATATCCAAAGTTACAGAACTTACAAAAGAAGATGGAGAATTACTTGGAAAAGTCTATAGTGCAATTAATTTAGTTGCAGAAAAAGAAGGTATAAAGGAAAAAGGATTTAGAGTAATTACTAATTGTGGAGAAGACGGAGGGCAGGCAATAGGACACTTACATTTTCATGTATTAGGTGGAAAAAAATTAGGTGAAAAAATTGTGCATTAAATACTGTTATTTTTCCAAAAATATGTTATAATATATATATATGTGTAAAATAAGGGAGGTATTTATATGACAAGTGGTAAATACAGTAAAGCATTAACAATTCTTCTCATTGTTGCAATTATTGGAATTTTAGGTTTATTTGTTTTTATAGGAATTGATATTTATAACAAGTACTATCTAGAAAAAGAGACTAGTCAAGGAGTTGCAAAGTTTGATGAAGAAATTCCAAACGTAAATAACAATACTAACACAATGGAAAACAATAACGGCATTGCTGATAATACAACTGATGCAAATGTTATAGATGGCGAAATAATAGATCCTTTTGCAAATATGCCAACTGCAACTACAAGTAATAACTCATCTTCAGGTAGCAATTCATCTGCAAAAAAGGTTATGTATAAGGGATTTGTACAGGTAGGAACTATTGCAATTCCAAGGACAGGGTTAAATTGCCCAATACTTGAAAAAGCAACAAAGAAAGCAATTGAAGTTGCAATTGGAGTACAAGTAGGACCTGGAGTTAACAAGGTAGGAAATACAGTTCTTGCAGGACACAACTACCGTAATGGCACATTATTCTCAGATAATAAAAACATACAAGTGGGGGATAAAATAAATATAAAAGACACAAGTGGTCAAACAATTACATATATTGTATATGAAAAATTTGAAACAACTCCAGAAGATGCATCATATATTAATAGAGACACGCAGGGGAAAAGAGAAGTAACATTATATTCATGCAATGATGATAGCAGTATGAGAATAATTATTAAAGCTAGAGAACAATAAAATTTAACAAAATTTGTCCAAAATGGTTGACAAATTTGATAAAATTGTTTAAAATTATTATTGCAACTTTGGAAATATCCAAAGTTGCAATATGGTGGATGTAGCTCAGTTGGTTAGAGCGCTGGTTTGTGGCACCAGAGGCCGTGGGTTCGAGTCCCATCTTCCACCCCAGACAATTTAATATTGGGGTGTAGCCAAGTGGTAAGGCACATGACTTTGACTCATGCATTTCGGCGGTTCGAATCCTCCCACCCCAGCCAAATTAAAAGAATCGGTAAAAACCGATTCTTTTAATTTGGCTGGGGTGGGAGGATTCGAAAAGGACGTGCCGAATGAAATGAGGCAAAAACGGTCCGGTGGACCGTTTTTAGGACGCGGCTCGCCGAATCCTCCCAATATTTCATAAAAATCGCCAAAAATATTTACAAAAATTTAAAAAAGATGTATAATAATCTAATTAAAAGGAGGCAGTAAACATGAATATATGGCATGACATTAGCGAAGAAAGAATAAAACCAAACGATTTTATTGCAGTTATTGAAATATCAAAAGGAGGAAAAAACAAATACGAACTAGACAAAGAAACAGGAATGCTTAAATTAGACAGAGTATTATATACAGCAACACATTATCCTGCAAACTACGGATTTATACCAAAAACGTATGCAGATGATAATGATCCACTAGATGTACTTGTATTATGCCAAGAAAAGATAATTTCTCTAACACTTGTTGAATGTTACCCAATAGGAGTAATAAAAATGATAGATGGGGACGAGCATGACGAAAAGATAATAGCAGTAGCAAAAAATGATCCATTTTTAAATTGCTATAACGATGTGTCTGGACTTCCAAACCATATATCAGATGAAATTATGCATTTCTTTGAAGTGTATAAACAATTAGAAGGAAAACACACAATGATTCAAGAAATTAAGGGAAGGCAAGAAGCAGAAAAAATAATTATGCAAAGCATAGAGTGCTACAATGAAAAATTTGGCAAAAAAGAAAAGAAAAAATTATTCTAAAACTAAAATATGAGAGGAGAGTGATAACATGATTATAGCAGAAAAAATACTATTTAATGTTATTGCTTTCTTTTTATTTGTAATTGTTTTTGTAAAACTTATACGAAAAAATGATACAAATTATATTATAATATTAATATTACAAGCAATTCGGTATATCAATAAACTTTATAGAAATTTTAAGTCTGCTTTATGCAAATACTTTTGTAAGAATAATAATGTATTTGCTTGGAATAGCATTACCAATACTTGTTTTAGTTGCGGAAAAGAAGGGTCATAATTTTTCAGAAAAATTAAGTGAGTATAAAGCAAAATTTTTCTTATTGTTTAAAGATGATCAAGACGCTGTAGATGAATTAATCAATTTAGTTACAAAATATCCAGAGAGCTATACCCGGGCATAAAATGCTAGGCGAAATCTACGAAAAGCAGGGTGGGATGAGAAAAGCAATAGACGAATATGTTAAAGCAATAGACTGCAAAAAAGATGACTACGATTCGTATTATAAGGTTGCATTTCTTTTATATGATTTAGGACAAAAAGAAGAGTCTAAAACAATGGTAACAAATTTACTTAAAAATCAGCCAAGTAATACAAATGCTGCAATTCTTCTTGGAGAAATATTATGTGAGAAAGAAAACTATAAAGAAGCAATAAATGTGTACACATTAGCACTAAAGTACAATCAAAATGATTATGAATTATACTACAGCATGGGAATAGCATATACAAGGCTAAATGACTTTCAAAATGCAAAAATATGTTACGAAAAAGCAGCACAGATAAATCATGAAGCATTTTTTGCAAAATACAATTTAGGCCAAATAGCACTTATATATAGAGACATTGATACTGCAGAAAAATATTTTACAGAGTGCATATATTCAGAAGAACTGGAGGCTATGGCATATTTTGAATTATCAAAAATATATATGTTAAAAGGAGAAAAGGATAAAGCAATCACTTTTGTAAATAAAGCAATAGAAATTGATATTACATATAAGAAAAAAGCAGATGGAGAGCCGATACTTATACCAATAAAAGCATATATTGTACTTCCAAAGGAAGAGGAAAAACGAGAAAAGAAAAAAATAAGCAAAAAAATAAAAAATAATATCGAATATCTTGATAAAACATACCATGTAGTGGAAAATTTAAATTTAAGAGAATTAGGAAAACAAACGGATCTTAGAAAAAAACAGATAGAAAATGAAAAAATGAGGGAAGAGTGAGCAAATGCGAACATCCCTTGCAAGGCATGTCACATTCAGCTTACAGACTGAATTTAGGGGAGGAATAACAAATGAGTATTTTACAAGCACTAATATTAGGAGTGGTACAAGGGCTAACAGAATTATTACCAATATCTAGCTCAGCACACTTAAATATCATACCATGGCTTTTAGGATGGTCTAGTAGTGAGACATTTGCAACTGCGTTTAAAGGATTTGATGTAGCACTACATTTTGGAACATTACTTGCAATAGTATTATTTTTCTATAAGGATTGGATAAAGTTAATAAAAGGCGGATGGGGACAAATCCGAGGAAAGAAAACATTTGAAGGAAAAATGTTTTGGTATTTGGTTTTAGCAACCATTCCAGGAGGAGCAATAGGATTCTTGCTAGACCATTTTTTAGAAGGCGTACTTCAAAAGCCAATTATCATAGGAATAGCATTATTAGTAATGGGAATAGCACTTTATTTTGTTGATAAATATGCTAAATCTGAAACAGACTATAAGCACATGACTCTAAAACAAACATTCTTAATAGGCTTATCACAAGCATTAGCATTTATTCCAGGAGTATCACGTTCTGGCATAACAATTACAACAGGAAGACTAATGGGAATAGATAGACAGTCATGCGCAAAATACACGTTCTTGCTATCTACACCAATAGTATTAGGTGCAACACTATATAAAATGAAAGATTTTGCATTTGGTGAGTTATCATTCTACATAGGAATTTTAGCAAGTTTTGCTGTTGGAGTAGCAGTAATTAAATTCTTATTAGAATATTTGAAAAAAGGCAGTTTTAAGGTATTTGCAATATATAGAGTAATAGTAGGAATTTTCGTTATAGTAATGAGTTTTATAATAAAATAAAGATGAGAAGGACGACAAAAAGGGTAATTCCACATTTTGTCGTCCTTCTCATCACACATTCAAATTATCTCCAAATCTCTTAATTTTTTTTGTAGTAGTTTTCTCGAATTCTACATCACGTACAACTACATTCTTTATATGCTTATAATTTGGAAATTTCTTATTAATGTCTTGAACTACTGAATTCATAAGTTTTTGTATTTCTTCCTTAGAAGGGTTTGCACTATTTAAATTAAGCTTAACTTCATCCATATTAGGGAAGATAGAAGCGGTAACAATTGTATCTTTTTCTTTTTCATCGTAATTACCAATAACAATAGCTTCTTCAATAAAGGGGCTATTATTTAAATAGTATTCAAGTTCTTCTGGATAAATATTTTTACCGTTTTTTGTAACAATTACACTTTTACATCTTCCTGTAATATACAAAAATCCATCTTCATCGATTCTACCTAAATCTCCAGTATAGAACCATCCGTCTTTTAAAACTTTATTTGTTTCTTCTGTATCCTTATAATAGCCAAGCATTACACTATCACCTTTAGTAATAATTTGTCCAATGCCCTCTTCGTTTGGCTCATCTATTTTGTATTCCATAAACGGAATTGGAAGTCCTGCCGCAGCATAGTTGTGGAAAAAGTCGTTATTTCCTGCAACTAAAGGAGAACATTCTGTAAGCCCATATCCTTGAAGAACTCGAATTCCAAGTTTGAAAAAGTCTTCTACAATGTTAGGACTTATAGCTGCAGCACCTACAATAAATGTATGAAGGTTTCCACCAAGAGATTTTTTTACTTTTCGTTTTACAATTGGCTTCATAAAGAAGGGAATTGTATCTAATATGCTTTTACCAGGCTTTTGGAATGCCTTAGGTAAGGACTTTTCTAGGGCTTTAAAAATTTTTTTGTGTACATTTTCCAATAAAAGTGGCACACACAAGATAAAGTTTGGCTTATATTCATTTATATTTTTGTTAATGTATTTTAATCCATCACAGTAAGTAATCATGCCACCACCATAAAGCAGAAGCATATTTCCAATTGTACATTCATATGTGTGGTGA
Source organism: uncultured Clostridiaceae bacterium (assembly GCA_947167695.1). Taxonomy (GTDB): domain Bacteria; phylum Bacillota; class Clostridia; order TANB77; family CAG-508; genus UMGS1754. The sequence continues at coordinate 29,540 of CAMVIX010000002.1, read as the reverse complement.
ATAGGTAGAATAGACAATACTTTTGTTTTAGTATCTACTTTAACTATACTTGCGATTGCTATAACATTTGAAACTATGTTTTTATGAGAAAGGCAAACACCTTTTGCACTTCCAGTTGTACCAGAAGTAAAAAGCAATATATGCATTGCATTCGGATCGATAGGCAATTTCTCGAAAGATTTATCGCCATTTTTTACTTTTTTAAATCCATTTTCTTTTATACTGTTTAGTGAGGAGAATAAAGAGGAGCGGTTATCTACATCTATAAAGATTAATTCTTTATTATTTAATTTTTCTTTATTTTCACTAATCGATTTTAAATATTTATTATCCCCAATAATAGCCATGCTCTCTGAGATATTAAGAAAATTAATAATATCGTCTGAATGCAGTTCTTTATCAAGTGGTACAGCAATTCCGACAATTGCTGCTGCTAGATAGGATATAACCCATGAATAACTATTTTTCCCAATAATTCCGATTGGTTTCCCAGTAAGCCCAAGCTCCATAAGACCGCTACCAAGAGATACAACATCTTGTTTTAGCTCATTATAGCTTATAGTATATAGCTTTCCATTTGAATCTTTTAATTCAAATGCAGCTTTATCTTTGTAGACTGAAGCAGAATGAAAAATCATATCTCTTAAATCGGTTACAATTGGAACTTTCCAATATTTATCTTTCATCTGTTCATAAATTGGCTTTTGCATTTTTATTATGCCTCCTATATTTGATAAAATTTAGCTGTGCCAGCTAATGGCAATTCTTGTAATAAATATCCATCTAGAACTGAAGAAGTGTCTGTTTTATATGGGATATTCATGAAAACTTTGCATTTATATTCTTCTTCTAACGAAGTGGTTATAGTTATTTCAAAAGAAACTTTTGCTGAAAGCTTTGTTAAATCTACATTTGCAGATTTCAATAATCTACCGTCATAGTAAATTGAAGTTTCATTTTTGCGAACTTGAAAGTTTTTAGCAACATTTTTATTTATATATGTAAGCGTAATAGGACTGCTTAAGTTATTATATACAATTGGATTTTCAAAATTATCTGTTTCTTTATCTAACACATTGAAATTGATTTTATCAGTAGAATTGAGCTCAGAATTTGTGAACTTTCCAAAGTCCAAAGGATTTTTATATCCTATAGCAGGCTCACCAATCTCTGGAGCAGAATAAATATTTAAATTGTCTATTTTTAAACTATTAATAGTTTTTCCCTTAGGGTTGTCAATATTAAACGAAATATCAGTAAAGGTACTTATATTCATTCCAATATTCTGTTCATTATTTTTTGCAGAAGCACTTGTATATAACAGAACATCCCTTATTTCAAAAACCGTATCAAGGTTTTTAACTGCGAAATTTTCAACACTATTTTCAAAAGACTTAATTGCTATTGAACGCATAAAAAAGCTACTCATTCCAAAAAATATAATGACATACAGAATTACTATGCATGCAATTTTAGTTAAAAAGATGTAATCTATTTCAATATTTTTAAATAAATTTTTTATATTTCCATTAGATTTAGAAACTCTTTTGTTAATACGTGAGCGCATAAAAGCTTCCTCCAATTTTTTTCTTTATCATATTACATCTTGAAGATTTTTACAAGTAGATATAGAAGAAAAATAAAAATTTCCAGAAATTTAAATTGACAATATTCAAAATTATTATTAAAATAATTTTAGGTGATAATGATGTCTTTTAAAGAAAAATGTAATATAAAAGTGGAAAATGGAAAAGCAACATTAATTATAGTATTTACCATCACGATATGTATATTAGCTGTGGCTATTTCTATTGGAATTGGAACAAATAAAGTTGCATACGCATCTGTAGAACCAGAAGTGCAGGAAGAAAGCACCAGTAATTTGCAAAGCAATATTAATATTATTGATATTCTGCACAAAAACACGTCATCTGATTATCATGAAGAATACATAATAGAGGAAAAAGATTTAGAGTATATAACTATATATCAAGACAATCCAGAGTTACCAAAAGGAATGGTACAGGTTTTGCAGGAAGGAAGAGATGGTAGCCAAAAAGTTACGGCGAAAAAAACATTTATTAATGATGAACTAACAGGAGAAGAAATTGTAAGCAACCAAATTATTAAAGCTGCCATAGATAAGGTTGTGCAGGTAGGAACTGGCAAATATTCAAGTAATTATAATGTAAGAGTAGGAGACACACTTTATGTAACAGCAGATACTTTAGGCATTTTACCAGAGCCTAATAAAGATGTTGAAAGAATAATGACAATACACCAAAATTCAGAGGTGGAGCTTTTAGAGATCGATGGCGAATGGTATAAGATTGCATACAGTATTTATTCAGGTTACTGCCCTGCAAACTGCCTAACATACTTAAAACCTCATTCCTTATTAGATAAAGATGAAGGCTCGGAAAATGAACTAACCAAGGATCAGTTACTTGCAAGATTAAGCTTTGACATGGAATTAAACAGTCCTAGTGGATTAACATTAGAACAATTTAGGAGGGTATTATCAAACAATTCACAAGATGAAAATAAAATATTAGAGAACAATAGCGACTACTTCTACTATGCAGAAAAACAGTATGGAGTAAATGGAATATTTATTGCTGCAGTTGGAATACATGAAAGTGGATGGGGAACATCAAGCATATGCCTAAACAAGAAAAATTTATTTGGCTATGGAGCATATGATAGAGACCCATATACAAACGCGCACAGCTATACAGGATATGAAGCAAGTATAGATTTAATAGCAAGAGTATTTGCAAAATATTATTTAAATCCAGAAGGAACAGTTATTTATGATGGACAAGTAGCAACAGGAGATTATTACAATGGGTCAACATTAACAGGAGTAAACACACGATATGCCACAGACCAAAACTGGGCAAATGCGGTTTATTATTGGATGAGGTATTTGTATAATAATTTATAATTCCACATTTGAGAAAGCAGTAGAAATATGTTATCAATGTCAAATTTTGTCGAAATGTTTTATGCTCAAAAGCATTGACATAAGCTGGATAGAATGATAAAGTAAACTTACTTACAAAATGGCTTTAGGTCATTTGCAGTAAGTTTACTTTTTTTATTGGTTGTTTCAAGAAATTTTTAATCAAGAAATTTTATTTTAAGAAAATTTTGTATTCGCTAAAATTCATTTATGTAGATAAAATTACAAGTAAATAAGCCATTTTGTTTGAATTTGAATTTTTGGAGGTTTTGCTTATGGAACTAAAAACAAAGGTGTATAAACCATATACAAAAGAAGAAAATAGTATTAGAAGAGATGTAGCATTTAGGGCTGTATTTGGAAATAACTACAGGTCCGAATATTTAAAAGCATTATTGGAGAGCTTATTACATAAGAAAATAACAAACATAGTAATACGAAATGATGTAGAATTAGACAAGATACATGCGGATAATAAAGAAACGAGACTTGACATTTTAGCAGAAATTGATGGAAAAGAAAAAATAAATGTTGAATTCCAGAACGAAAACGAGTATAATGTAATAGAGCGAGGAGAGATTTATGCAAGTGGAATACATTTTAACTCATTAAAAGTAGGAGACAAGTATGTAGAAGCAAGTAAGACAATAGTAATATGGCTTTTAGGTTATAACTTGTTTAACGAGAAGAATACATATCACGAAATAGCGAGAATGAGAAAAGATTCAGACGGAGAAATAATAGGCACAAATATAGAGTACCATTACATTGAGCTACCAAGATTTATAGAGACAGTAAACGAAATAAAAACTCCAGAAGAGCAGTGGCTTGCATATTTATCAAATAGCTTAAGTGAAGAAGAAAAGGGGGAATTGTTTAAAATGAATAGAACAATAGAGGAAATAGATAAAATAGTAGACATAGTTATGAGTGATAAAGATGTGCAGGATGCAATAAATAATAGAATACTTGCAGAAAATTTAGAATATCTAAAAAAGAAGAAAGCATATGAGGATGGATTGCGAGTTGGAGAAGAACAGGGTAGAGAGGAAAAAAATAGGATAATAAAACAAATGCTTAAGATGAACTTAGATGACGAAACTATTATTAAAGCAACAGCTGTTAGTAAAGATGAATTAGAAAAAATTAAGGCAGATGGAAACTAACACTGAGCATTGGACAGAATATGTAAATATATAGAAAAATATTAGAATAATAATCTGCAAATATTAAAAAAATAAGGGGACAGGAATAATCTTGTCCCCTTAAGCTAATTTATCCCATTAATATTAAAAAAATCAAAAAAAATTCCCCAAATTTGCTTGCTATTTTATTAATATTATTGTATTATTATATAGATAGATTAAAAGGGGGATAAGCTGTATGAAAAAAGTATTAGTTGGACTATTAATTATTATATTAATGACAGTTGGAATAAGTACAATATCTTTAGCAAACAATACAGAGATATCTAACAATAGTAACAATGAAAGAAATATAGTACGGAGAAGTTTCAAAATTAAAGGAAAAAGCAAAAACAGAATTGGATGATTATGTAGAGCGTTATGGAAGCGAGTCTTATGGGCTTACTGCATACATACTAAAAAAAGTACAAATATATAGTATACCATTTTGCTTTTTAGGTGTTGCACTATCTGCAATATACCAATATGTATTAGGAATTCGTAAATTAGATACAAGAGACAAAGGTTTCTATTCTTTGGTAGGCTTTGTTACACTATTTGTAATATGCCAAGTATTACCACTTGTATTTGTAATTGTAATAAAAGGTTGGAGGGGTTAAACAAATGAAAGTTTTATTTGCATTAAATGATGAAAATGTATCTGAGGAGATAGTAAAAAAATATCAAAAAGATTATAAGGAGATAATATCATATAAAAATGTATATTACTTTAATGCTATTATTAAAGAAATGCAAAGAGATAAATCTTATGATAGAATTGTAATAGGTGAAGACCTAGAACCGTTTGCAAATAATAACTATGACACAATAGATAAATTCCTATTTGAAAAGTTAGACAACATAAGTGATGAAGCAACAGATAATGGGGAAAAAGAAGCACAAATTATTTTAATATGTAGTGATAGACGTACAAAATCAGACAAACTTTTAATAAAACTTTTTGGAATAGGTGTATATAGTGCTATAATTGGAAAAGATAGAAGTATTGAAGAGGTATGTAGACTAATAAATACGCCGAGAACAAAAAAAGAAGCAAAACAGTATTATAATGTCGATTCTGAAGACGTAGACTACAAAGCGGAAAACGATACAGACGTTAATGAAAATGAAATTCAAAGCATTTTGAAACACTATAAGTCATTAGGAAGAAACGAAGACAAATATGTGGAAAGCTTTGACAATATTGCATCTCAATATACAGATGCACAACTACGAATAATAATTAAATTCTTACCAATGAATGTAAAAGCCGTATTGGAGGAAAGATCTCAAAAATATCAACAATTAGTTATGTTCGGAGATAACCAATATAAGAGAAAAAACACATCAAATGTAATAAACCAAGAAGCAGACTATAAAGGAAAAGGAAGAAGAAAAGAAAAAACAAATAATATTGGAGATTTAAGTATAGACTCTATCGAAAAACGTGTTAGCAACCCATTAACAGGAAAGCCAATTATTATACCATCAGCAATAAAAAGGGAAAAGACAGTAGAAGTTGAAAGAAAATTAAGAGAAACTGAACTTAACACAGATATGCCACCTGTTATAGAGAAAGTTAAAGAAGAAGAGATAATACAACCAACTGTAACAGCAGAACCAGCAAAAAAAGGAAGAGGAAGACCAAGAAAAGTTGTAGAAAATGTTGTAGAAAATACAATAGAAGAACCAGTAAAAAGAGGAAGAGGAAGACCAAAGAAAGTACAAGAGGATGTTAATCTTTTTGAACTTGCAACAGAAGATGAACCAGAAGAGGAAGAAGATGCATATACATTGCCAGGACTATCTTCAGAAGAAACTACACTTCCAGGGCTAGAGGATTTTGAAGAAGTAACAAAAAATGATGAACCTGAAGAACCTGTACAAGAATATACAGATTACAGCAATAATAAACAAAACTATTATGAGCCAAATACTCAAATTGATAGAAAAGAAACATATAGCAATTATAACGAATTAGGAAATTTACTAACAGGTGATAAAAAGATAGTAGCATTTGTTGGTAGCTCTAAAAATGGAACATCATTTATAGTAAATAATTTAGCAATATTACTTTCAACAATGGGAATAAATACTGCAATTTTAGATTTAACGGAAAACAAAAACTCATATTATATATACACAAAAAATGAAGAAGAATTAAGAAAAATTTCTTATACATCTATAAAAAAACTTAAAGAAGGTATTGCAGATGGAATAAAAGTTAATAAAAACTTGAGTGTGTATACGGCATTACCTGGAGAAGAGGATTATAAGACAGACAGCCAAAGTATATTACAAACACTAGCTAATAATCACAACATTGTTTTAATAGACTGCGACTTTAACACAAACCCAGAATGCTTTAACCTGGCTCAAGAAATTTATCTAGTACAAAGTATGGATATCCTCACTATACAACCACTAACAGCATTTTTAAGAGACTTAAAAAATGCAGGAATATTAAAACAAGAAAAATTAAGAGTTGTAATAAATAAATACACGAAAATAAGGGGATTAAATGACAGAGTTTTGCTTGGTGGAATGTCTTATTACAATTCTCCTTCAATGTCATTCATGACAGAGTTGTTTAATAAAGATAGTGTGAAAATGTGCACTATTCCATTAGATGAAAACACATATATAGCATATTTAGAGGCAATGGTAAGTTGTGAAGTATCAATAAATCGTTATTCAAAAACATTTATGCAAAGCCTAAAAGAGCTTGCCGAAATAGTTTATCCTTTGTTAAACAAACAAACATATAGTCCTATGGATAATAAAAAGAAGAAAATGGATAATCCTTCAAAAGGTTACTTTTCAAGTAATATGAATAATACTTTAGAGCAAATGAATAGAATGAAAAACGGATACTAAAAATTCGGAGGTGACAAAAACTTGGAGATCATAGGAATAGTTGTACTTATAATTATTGTAATAGGATTAATTATATATAATGTTTCCATACACAAAAAAGTACAAACGTACAGTAATATAAATCAAAAAATAAACAGCTTAAATGTATTACAAGATTTTATGAATGCTATACGGTGAAAACAGTTCTGTAAACGAAAAACTAAGAAATATTAATGATGTGTTAATAGAAAAATATGATATTAAGTATTCTACCATAGTTGTATTTAACGGAGCAGAATATGTAATTAAGGCAACAAATGTAGATGAAAAGCATTGGGAAACGCTAAAAAACCTTCATACAGAAGCTATATTTAAGGATAGCATAGCAACTGCAACAACAAAGTACATTACAATAGAAAAAGAAGGCGAACGTTTACCATACCAAAAGCTTGAATTTGCAAGAGCAAAATCTGCAATGTTTTTGCCATTATATATCGATAATGTATATATAGGATACTGGATTATAGAAAGTAGCCAAATGCATGCATTCGATAGTTTTGATACAGCCATCATAGAGGTTATAAAGGAAAATATAGTATCTGTTCTTAAAACTGTTATTTATCAAAACACAATGGAAAATATTGTTAGAGTGGATAAATTTACAAACCTATACTCAGCAGAGTATCTATATGGAGTGGGCAAGCACACAATAGACAAATATACTACATCTACAGTATGTATGTTTAAAATTACAAATTTGGAAAAAATAAATGAAAATTATAGTAGAAAAACTGGTGATGAAATTGTAACAAAAGTTGCAAATTTAATTAAAACAAGCATTTCATCAGACTATATATTCGTTAGGTATATGGGACCCAAATTTGTTATTGTATTTTCAGGTGTAGAGCCTGAGGCCGTAATAGAATTCTTAAAAGACATTAAACAAAGTGCTGAAAACATTTCAGTACCTTTTATGCCACAAAAGAAAACTAAGAACACCAAGGAAATACCTGTTTCTCCAACTCTTACTTTTGTGCTATCTACGTATTACAAAGGAACTGGTATGGAAGGAGTTACAAAAAAGCTAGAAGGCTATATAGACTCTACAGAAAAAACAGAAATAACATATATATAGGAGGTAAAAAATGGTAGATGACAAAACAATGAATTTTAGAGTTGAAAAGGACAACAATATTAGGGCAAGAGAAATTTTAAAACAAGTTTATCAAGCACTTGCTGAAAAAGGGTACAACCCAATTAACCAAATTGTGGGATATATTTTATCAGGAGATCCTACTTATATTACAAGCCATAATGATGCAAGAAATTTAATCAGACTTATTGAAAGAGATGAGTTGTTAGAAAAATTAGTAAAAAACTATATTGGGTTGGATGATTAAATGAGAGTGCTTGGAATAGATTATGGAGATAGCAGAGTGGGAATTGCAATTACAGACCCACTTGGAATTACTGCGCAAGGACTAGAAACAATAGACTTCCAAGGCAAAGATAAAGTGCTTTTAAAAAGACTAGACGAGATAATTGTAAGTTTTGATGTGAGTGAAATAGCACTTGGCTTGCCACTAAATTTAAAAGGAGAAGAAACAGTAAGGGCAGAGGTAACAAGAAAATTTTTACATAAACTAAAATGTAAGTACCCAAAAATAAAAATTGAATTGGTAGATGAAAGGCTTACAAGTGTACAAGCTCATAAAACAATGAATGATTTGGGGATAAAGAGTAAAAAGAAAAAAGAAATTGTTGATACTTTAGCTGCTGTATACATTTTAGAAACATACATTAGTAGAAAAAAATAGGACATACTAAAATTGATTTTATAATTTAAAAATATAATTAAAATTTGAAAGGAGAAAATTATGGAAGGCGAAGATAACAATGTTCAAGAACTAGATGAAGAGCTAGATAACATTATTACATTAAATGATGAAAATGGAGAAGAAGTTAAATTTGAGTTTTTAGATATGGTAGAATTAGATTCAGAGGAATATGTGGTTTTACTACCAATAGAGGATGAAGAAAATGGAAATGAAGAGGATGCAGGAGAAGTAGTTATTCTAAAGGTAGAGGACACAGATTCTGATGATGAAGAATCATATGTAAGTGTAGATGATGAAGAAACATTAAATACGGTGTTTGAAATCTTTAAGGAAAAATTTAAAGATGAATTTAATTTTGTTGATGAAGAAGAATAAAAAAATGCACTTTAGTCTAAAGAATGAGACAGTGGGGACATGCCTTCGCCAAAGGCGAAGACTGTCCCCACTGTCTCACTTTTGTTTATGAAATTAGCAGCATCCGCCTCTTCCATTATTTCCACAGCAGCAGAATAATAAAAGTAGAACGATTATAATCCAGCAGCAGTCGTCACCAAAACCGAATCCGCCACCACATCCTCTGTTTTCTGGCATACCAATTCCCCCCTCTCAAACTTAGCACTAATTCTAGAAAGAAATATGTTTCTTAACTTCTTTTGTATGTTATATAGTATGTAGGTAATGAAAATTGTGTTACTTAAAAAAATTATAAAAACATCTACAAAAAATAAAACATTAATGATATAATATGCAAAAGTATTAATTTAGGGGGCAAATAAATGGGAAGTATTGTTTTATTAGATGAACTAACTATTAATAAAATTGCAGCCGGAGAAGTTATTGAAAGACCAGCATCTGTTGTAAAAGAGCTTGTGGAAAATTCGCTAGATGCAGGAGCTTCAAAGATTGATATAGAAATACAAAATGGCGGAATATCATATATTAGAATAACAGATAATGGAAAAGGAATATCACCAGATGATATGGAAATTGCTTTTGAAAAGCATGCAACAAGCAAAATAAGAAATGCAGATGATATAGAAAATGTATTAACTATGGGCTTTAGAGGTGAAGCTTTGGCAAGCATTGCTGCAATTGCAAGAGTAGAAATGACATCAAGACAGCCTGAAGCAGAAGAAGGCTATAGAGTAGTTATGGAAGGAGGTCATTTAGTAGAAAAAGGCGAATGTGGTTGCCCTACCCGGAACAACTATTGTAGTACAAAATTTGTTTTATAACACACCAGTTAGATACAAATTCTTAAAAAAAGATTATACAGAATCAGGGTATATTGAAGACTTCGTTACAAGGCTTGCCTTAGTAAATACAGGAGTTTCAATAAAGCTAATAAGTTCAGGGAAAACTTTAATACAAACATCAGGAGACGGAAACATTAAAAATTGTATTTATGGTATTTATGGAAAAGATATAGCATCTAATGTTGAAGAAGTTGATTATACATATGAAGATATGAAAGTAACAGGAGTAATTGGAAAACCTGAAATTGCTCGTGCAAATAAATCATACCAATTATTTTTCGTAAACAAAAGATATGTAAAAGATAAAACTTTAACAGCTGCAGTAGAGCAGGCATTTAAAGGAATGATTACAATAGGAAAATTTGCGTTTTGTATACTAAATATTCAAATGCCACCAAATAAAGTAGATGTAAATGTCCATCCTGCAAAACTTGAGGTAAGGTTTGAAGAAGAAGGACAAGTATTTAAAGCAATTTATCATGCTGTAAAAAATGTGCTTCTTTCAGGTGAAACAATGGTAAGAGAACCTGAAAAAGAAAAACAGGAAACAATTCAAGAATTCAAGATGGCGGAGGAAACTAATAAAGTAAACGAATCTAAACCAATAGGAGGTTTAGGAGGGTTGTTTAAGAAATTTAAAACACCAGAGAGAGTAGAGCAACAAAGCAATAATGTAATAGAGGAGCTATTTAAAAACAAAACAATAGAAGAAAAGAAAGAAAATGTAATAGATCCTCAAGAAATAACGGAAGAAAAACCGGAAAAAATGACAGTATCACAAGAAACAATAGAAGTGGAAACACCAAAAGCAAGCGAAAATACAACTGTTATAGAAACACCATCTTTAGAGCAAGTAGAAAAAATGACTAATTTATTATTACAAAAGGGTACAACTCAAGAAAAGAATTCTAAAGAGTTTAATGAAATGTATGCAAAAACCTTTGGAGTAGACCCAGTAGGAAGTGTGCAAACAGCTGAGAACGTTCCATATTCTACAATAAAACCAGAAGATGAGGTAAAACTTGCAGTATTTGAAGAAGGAGCAAGCTACCGACCAGAATACAGATTTATAGGGATTGCATTTAAAACATACATAATAATAGAAATGAATTCTGAAATATATTTGCTAGACCAACATGCAGCACATGAAAGAATAATGTATGAAAAAGTAAAAAAGAATTATTATGAAAATGGATCAAAAGAAACACAATTAATGCTAGTACCAGATGTAATTACACTTTCACATAAAGAAATGGCAATAGTAAAAGAAAACTCTGAAATGTTCGAAAGAGCAGGGTTCACATTTGAAGAGTTTGGAGACAATACAATAAAATTAACAGGTGTACCAAATATATGTATGGAACTAAACACAAAGCAACTATTCTTAGATATACTAGACGAAATAGACACAGTAGCTTTAACTGCAAGACAAGAAAAAGAAGATAAGTTTTTAGCAACGGTAGCTTGTAAAGCAGCAGTAAAAGCGGGAATGACGCTATCTCAAGAAGAAGTAGACTCAATAATAGATGGGCTTTTGAGTTTACCAAATCCGTTTACTTGCCCACACGGCAGACCAACAGCAATAAAAATGAGCAAAATAGAGCTTGAAAGAAAATTCCATAGAAGATAAGAGTGTAAAGCACTTACTTCGTAATTCAAAAGGAGACCAAATGAAACCAAAAGTAATAGTGATAGTAGGGCCTACTGCCTCAGGGAAGACAGCTTTAGGTGTTGAAATTGCAAAAAGAATAAATGGAGAAATAGTGTCTTGTGACTCCATGCAAATTTATAAGGACATGAATATTGGCACAGCAAAGCCTACACTTGAAGAGCAAGAGGGTATTGTGCATCATCTAATAGACTTTGTTTTGCCTAACACAAGGTATACAGTATCTGAATATAGAAAAGATGCTAAATGCGCAATAGAAAAAATAATAGAAAAAGGTAAAAATCCGATAGTCGTAGGTGGGACAGGCCTATATGTAGAATCATTAATATATGAAATAGAATATCCAGAAATAAATACAGATGAAGAATATAGAAAACAGCTAGAACAAGAAGCAAAAGAGAATGGACTGGAAAAATTATACGAAAAAGCATGCAAGATAGATAGCAAAGCAATGGAAAAAATAAGCCCAAATGATCAAAAAAGAATTTTAAGAGTTTTAGAAATCTATCATGATACTGGAAAAACCAAAACGCAGTTAGAGTTTGAGTCAAGGCTAAATGAAATTCCATATGATTATCATATCTTTGGAATAGACATGCCAAGGGAAGTTTTATATGATAGAATAGATAAAAGAGTAGACTTAATGATAGAAGCACGGGCTTATAGATGAAGTGAAAGAATTGTTTAGTAAATATGATAGTTTTCCGACAGCTTTGCAAGGAATAGGATATAAAGAAATAAAAGAATTTTTAGACGGAAGACTAACTAGAGAAGAAGCAATAGAAAAAATAAAAAAGGAAAGCAGACACTATGCAAAAAGACAAATGACATGGTTTAGGAAATATAAAGAATTAATATGGATAGACGGGCTTAGGAGTATTGATGAAAAAGTAGAGTTTATTTTAAATAACCTGTAAGAGGTGAAAAAGTGGAAAAAAACAAGATAACTTATAAAAACAAAAAAATTGTAAAAAATATAATATTAGTTGCAGCTGTATGTGCACTAATTTATATTATATATATGATATATAGCTTGATAAAACAGCCAACCAACGTTTTTGTTATTGAAAATGGCAAACTGACAATGGAAGAAGAAGCGGTTCGGCTATGTATTGCGAGATGAAATTGCTTTACAGGGAGAAAACTACAAAAATGGAATGGTAAGAATTAAGGCAGAAGGAGAAAGGGTGCAAGTAGGGGCTCCGATATTTAGATACTATAGTAAAGACGAAGAGAGCTTAGTAAAGAAAATAGAAGAACTTGATGTAAAAATAGATGAAGCAATGGAAAATGAGACAAACATATTACCAAGTGATATAAAAGTTCTTAATACGAAAATAGAAAAAAATCTTGACGAAATATATGCAAAAAATGATTTGCTAAAAATATCTGAAATAAAAAAGAACATTGAAGAAGCAATCTCTAAAAAAGCAACAATTACAGGAGAACAAAGTCCGGCTGGTTCATATGTTAAAAAATTAATAGATGAAAGGGCAGAATACGAATATAAGCTTAATTCAGGAACAGAAGATGTAAAAGCAGAAATTGCTGGAATTGTGTCATATAAAGTAGATGGACTAGAAAATGTTTTAACACCTAAAGATTTTACTAATATAACAAAAGAAACACTAAATAATTGGAATTTAAGAACAGGACAAACAATAGAAGAAAGTGCAGAATCTGGTAAAATAATAAATAACTTTAAATTTTATATAGCTGTAGTGCTGGATTCGAAAGAAGCAAAAGAAACTGAAGTTGGTAAAAGGGCAAAAATAAGGCTATCATCATTAGAAGAATTACCATGCAAAGTGGCTTATATAAGAGAGGAAGAAGATGGCTCAAGAGTTATAATATTTGAAACAACCAGCTATTCTGCCGAACTTATAAATTATAGAAAACTTTCAATAGATGTAATTTGGTGGAGCGATGAGGGATTAAAAGTGCCTAACTCAGCTATAAGCAAAGAAGGAGAATTATCATTTGTAACAAGAAATAGAGCCGGATATTTAGACAAAATTTTGGTAAAAATATTAAGGAGCAATGAGAGTTATTCAATAGTTGGAAAATATAGTACAGATGAGCTTAAAGAACTAGGCTTCACGCAAAGCGAAATAATAGATATGAAAAACATAGCAATATATGATGAAATATTAATAAACCACGAAAAGAGATGAAACGAAATATTACAAAAATGTTACAAAAATATTAAGTTTATATTACAAATACAAAAAACTATTGACAAATTTATATAAAAATAAGATACTAATAGTAAGTTAATCCAAGGATAAACATTTTAGGAGGTAAAAAAATGGGAAATGCAGTTGTAAACAGAGTATTAGATTTCTTTAGGGGAGATAATTCAGAAGAAGTAGATGAGGAGCTAGATAACGAGAATATTTACGAATATGAAGGAGCAGAAGAAGGAGAAGAAGAACAAAAAAGAGGATTGTTTGGAAAGAAAGTTGTAAGTATGCCACAAACTCAAGTTAGAATGAAAATATGCAAGCCTACAAGTTTTGAACAATCAGAAGAAATTTGCAATGAGCTAAAAGAAAGAAAATCAATTATTGTAAATTTAGAGTATGTTAATAAAGATGTTGCAAGACGTATAGTTGACTTTATTAGTGGTTCTGTTCATGCTTTAGATGGACATATTGAGAAAATATCTAATTCTATTTTCTTAGTAGCACCATTCAACTATGAAATTGTAAATGATTTAGCTAGAGAAGAAATAAAAAACAAGCTTTCTGTATCATGGTTAAAAAATTAAGATAATATGGAGGAAACTATATATGCTTACACCACTAGATATTGAAAACAAAAAATTCGCAAAACAAATGGTAAATGGCTATAATGTAGATGAAGTTGATGACTTTTTAGATGAGCTTACAAAGGACTATGAGAAGCTATATAAGGATTCGACTGAGTCTAAAGCTAAAATTGACGAATTAAGTAATAGTATAGAAAAATATAAGAATATTGAAACAACACTTCAAAGTACATTAATGATGGCACAAACAACTGCAGAAGAAGTTAAAAGCGTAGCTCAAAAAGAAGCTGAACAAATTGTTAAATCTGCACAAAATGATGCAAAAGCAGCTGTAGAAGATTTAAACTCACAGATTGCAGCAAAACAAAGAGAGCTAGAAGAACTAAAAAAACAAATGGATGTATACAAGGCAAAAATGGAAGCACTGCTTATTTCGCAGTTAGAACTCTTAAAAGACATAAATAAAGATGAATAAAAAATTAACAAAAAAGTGGCTTTGCCACTTTTTTGTTAATTTTTTATGTAAAACATATTGCAAAACTGAAAAAAATAATATATAATACATCATGCAAAATATTACAAATATGTTAAGATTATATTACAATTTTGTGACTTCTATTGACATATTGATAATATGTATTAAAATATTAGTATCATAAGAAAAAGGAAAAGCCTATGAGAATAATCAGTGGAACTAATCGGGGGAGCAAAGCTTTTTACACTTGAAGGAAACGAAATTACAAGACCTACATTAGACAGAGTAAAAGAGCCACTATTTAGTATGCTAATGAAATGGCTTCCTGAAGCAAATGTACTAGACTTATTTGCAGGAAGTGGTGCACTTGGCCTTGAAGCAATTAGCAGAGGCGCAGAGCATGCTGTATTATGTGATAATTCCAAAAAAGCTATTTATGTAATTAACGAAAACGTTCAAAAACTGAAAATGCAAGATAAAGTAGAAATCTTATCAATGGATTTTAAAAAAGCTTTGAACAGTTTAAAAGGAAGAACATTTGATATAGTATTTTTAGACCCACCATATAAAACGGATTATTATATTCAGGCTATAGAAACTATAAAAAATCAGGAATTAATTGCAAAAGATGGAGTCATAGTTTTTGAAACAGATTCAGATGAAAAAATAAAGGAAATAGAAAATATAAGTATTAATATTTTAAAAATTAGAAAATATGGCAGGGTTAAGCTGGTTTTTCTAAATTGAAAGGGGTTACAAACCAATGGAAATATTCACACTACTTGAAACTTTAGAGGATATATTAGAAAGAAGCAAAAGCATTCCTTTTTCAGGTAAGGGAATTGTGGACAAAGAGGAATTACTTGAAATAATAAAGGAAATTCGTCTTAAACTTCCTGATGAATTAAAACAAGCTAAATGGGTAAAAGAGGAAAGACAACGTATAATAGAAGAAGCTCAAAAAGAAGCAGATGGAATTGTGAAGGAAGCAGAAAATCGTATTATTTCTATGATTGATGAACACGAAATTACAAGGAAGGCATATGAACAAAAAGCAGAAATAATAGAAACTGCAAATGAAATGTCTAGAGAAATATCAAAAGGAACAAAGGACTATGCGGATAATGTCTTATTAGAACTTGAAGCAACTTTAGAAGAAGCTTTAAAAACAATACAAAATAATAGAAGAGAATTAAAATAAAAGTTAGATGTTGAAGAAGAAGAGGACACGCTTCGCTAAGCGAAGTGTGTCCCTTTTTGCAAAAATAAAAAAAGCTACTAGATAATAGCTTTTATAACAATAGACGAAATATAGTAATTTTTCAGTTGAAGCTGCGGACGCTCCACTATTTTTTGCAATCAAATTTGGAACAGGTTTTTAACCTATTCCAAATTTGTGCAAAAAACACCTCGCTTCACCTGAAAAATTCTATATTTCGTCTATCTGGTTTAAGAAAGTCACTGCTTATAATTAAAAAAATAAAAAAATTTAATAAAATTCTAGCTTTTTTTTTATTTATGGTGTAAACTCTAATGGGAGGAATTACAAATGGCAAAAAGGAGAAAAAAAAGTAGTAAAAAAACGTTCATGACAGGCGATATAGCAATAGTGGTGCTTATTATTGCGAGCATATTGCTTGGCATACTTATATATGGAGAAGCTGGAACAATAGGAAAAACGTTAAGCCCAATATTGGGTGGAATAATGGGTTTTATAAAATATTTATTACCCGTTGCAACGTTTATTTGTGCAATTTATATTGCATGTGATAACAAGGAGTATATAGTATCAAAACTTATTCAAATTGGAATATTGCTCCTAAGCATATCAGTAATACTTACGGTATACCAGATACCTAATAAAATTAATGCAGGAGGAAACTTTAGTGATAGCATTAGGCAGGGATATGAACTTGGTACAAGAGAAATAGGAGGAGGAGTAATAGGCACCTTTGTAACTGTACCATTATATAACCTAATAGGTGGAGTTGGTGCAACAATAGTTGCAATAGGCATAATACTTGTTCTAGTAGTTTATACATTTGGAATCAAACCATCTAGAATGTTAGCAGCAGCAGTAGAAAAAGCTGAGGAAAAGAAAGAAGAAAAAATAGAAGAGCATGAGAGAGCTAGGGAAGAAAGACTAAAAATAAAAGAGCAGAGAAGGCAAGAAAAACTTGCTAAAGCAGAAGAAGAGAAAAGAAATAAATTAGAAAATAAAAATGATGATGTGCTAGAAGATCAAATTACTATAAATATGGGAATAGGAAAGAACAAAAAGGAACCAAGAAAATATGAGCATGATGATGATTTGATACCAGATAGTAAACCAAAGCAAGAAAACAACCCAAATGAATTGGAAAATTTATTTAAACAAGAACAAGAAACAAAAGAAGAAAAAACTAAAGAAGTATTGCAATTAGAGCATACAATTACTGTGGAAGAAGAAAATTATGAATTCCCTCCAATTGAATTATTAGATGAAGGAAAGGCTACTACTATTAAAGGTGGGAAAAAAGCAGTTACAGATACGGCTACCAAACTACAAAAAACATTACATAGCTTTGGAGTATCGGCAAAAGTTGAAAATGTGTCAATAGGGCCTGCTATTACAAGATATGAATTAAAACCAGCAGAAGGCGTAAGAGTAAGTAAAATTGCAAATTTAGCAGATGATATTGCACTTAACTTAGCTGCAGAAAGCATACGTATTGAAGCTCCTATACCAGGGAAACAAGCGGTTGGTATTGAAGTACCAAACAAAGAAAAGGAAATAGTACAATTAAGAGATATTATAGACTCAGATAAATTCAGAGATAGCAAGTCAAAGTTAGCCTTTGCTTTAGGCAAAGACGTTGCAGGAGAAGAAGTGGTCGCAGATATTGCAAAAATGCCACACATGCTTATTGCAGGTTCAACAGGCTCTGGAAAGAGTGTGTGCATAAATACACTTATAACAAGCATAATATATAAGGCAAAGCCAAGCGAAGTAAAACTTGTAATGGTAGATCCGAAAGTAGTAGAGCTTTCTGTTTATAATGGGATACCTCATCTGTTAATACCAGTTGTAACAGACCCTAAAAAGGCAGCAGGAGCGTTAGCATGGGCTGTACAAGAAATGGTTAATAGATATAGTTTATTTGCTTCAAAAGGTGTAAGAGATATAAAAGGCTATAATGAAGCCGTAGAAGAAGCAGGAGATGGTGGAAAACTTCCACAAATAGTTATAATAATAGATGAGCTTGCAGATTTAATGATGGTTGCTGCAAAAGATGTAGAAGATGCAATATGCAGATTAGCACAAATGGCAAGAGCAGCAGGTATGCATTTGGTTATTGCAACACAAAGACCTTCTGTAGATGTAATTACTGGATTAATTAAAGCAAACGTTCCATCAAGAATTGCATTTGCGGTATCATCAGGTGTAGATTCAAGAACAATATTAGATAGTGTTGGAGCAGAAAATCTACTTGGAAAAGGTGATATGTTATTTGCACCAGTTGGAGCGAATAAACCAACAAGAATTCAAGGTGCATTTATTTCTGACAAGGAAGTAGAAAAAATAGTAGATTTCCTAAAATCAAATGGAGAAGTAAAATATAACGAAGATATTCTAGAATCAATTGAAAATGCAAACAAAACAGATAAAGAAATAGAAGAAGATACAGATGACGATACAGATCCACTTTTAGCAGAAGCAATAGAAACAGTAGTAGAAACAGGCCAAGCTTCAACGTCATTCATACAAAGAAGATTTAAAGTTGGCTATGCAAGAGCAGGAAGAATAATGGACCAAATGGAGCAAAGAGGAATAATTTCTGGCTCACAAGGAAGCAAGCCAAGAGAAGTATTAATGAGCAAAGAAAGATGGGCAGAACTTAAAATGATGCCAGCAGAAAATGATGAACATCAAAGCACAGATGAAATGTAGGGGTAGCATGGCGTTACCCGCAGGACATACGTTATTCAAGTAATACAATAAATCCAACCAAAGAAAGCGAGAAAAAATGGCTAAAAAAGAAATTTTTTCAAGATTTAATTTAAAAGATTATAACAAAGAATTAGAAGAAATTCTAGATAAGAAAGATTTTTCAAGTCAAGCGAAAAACCTTTTATTAAGTATGCTTTATAAATTAGAAATAGGTTATAAAGACTATGCGATTGTAAAAAGTGATTCGATATCCAAAGAAATGTTTTTAGAAAACATAATGAACATCATAAAAGAAAAATGCGATAAAATAGAACTAATTAAACCAAATGAAGATAATTTAGATGAAAGAAAATACTATGCGTATCCAGAAGAAAAAAAGATTTCTTGCTATCAAAATGAAGCAACAATTTTGCATGCATTGCTTGAACTGGACGAAAAAAACTTTATAATACAAAATACAGATGATATAATAAAAAATCCAATTCAAACAATGTTAAAAGAAGGGTATGAATTAGATATTACAGAGTCAGTTACCGATTTTGATGGCTGGTCATGGAATAATAATTTAGATAAAGGCGACCCAATTGATTTCTTTTTAATTTATGAAACTTTAAGAATCTTAATGGGAAATGATTTTCTGTATGAATGGAAAAAAGATATAAGCACCAATACTGACTATTTAAAAGAAATTAGAAAAAAATCGAAGGATTTATGTGAAGCAATTTGCAAGTATTGCATACTAAAAACCGCACTAGATGAAAAAAACAGAAAAGAAATAACAAACGAACTAAAAAAATTAAAAATAGAACTTGCTGAAATGGAAAACAAAACTGTTTTTCTAAAAGAAAAATATGATCAAAAGAAAGAGCTTTCTGAAAAAATTAAAATAATAGACAAAATCTTAAATAATAAAAACTTGTTAAAGGAAGAATTTGATATTAGAAACAGCAAATTATCTGAAAAAGACAAAATATTTAGCTTAAGTGATTTAGAGGAAATAATCCAAAAAGAACGAGAAAATGCTGTCAGTAAAAACAATGAAGTAAATAAAATTTTAGATCCAAAAAATTATTTGAAGAGAATGGAAAAACTGCAAGACGAGATAGACTTAGTAGAACAAAGCGGATACAAAAAAGCAAGTACACAAATATTAGAAAAAGAACTTGTTAACTTGCAGAAGATATTTATAGAAGTACTAAAAAAGGTGCTTACGATTTCAAACGATAAAAAACAGATTCAAGAGCTTATATATAAATTTAGATATTATTTATATTTACCAATAAAAATAAATGATGAAATAATAAACATTAAAGATGTTGAAGAATTAAAGCAAGAGCTTGAAAAGACTGAAAGCAGAATAATAACAAAAGCATGTAAACAAAGGGCATTAATAATTATTAATCAAGACATAAGATACAATGCAAAAATAATGCGCAAGATTATTAATACTAAAATTATAGAATTGTCGAGTATTACAGCGGCATTCACAAAAAAGGAAAATGTAATTAGTATTAATATATTCGACGGAGAAGTATTAGATAGGACAGAGACAATAGAAAAAGACAAGGAAAAAGACTTCAAAATAAAATTTGAAAAGAAGACAAGATTATTCATTTAAGGAGGATGCAAATGAAAATTACATTTTTAGGAGCTACGAAAACTGTAACGGGATCAAACTTTTTAGTAGAAGGAGCAGGAAAAAAATTTTTAGTGGACTGTGGAATGTTCCAAGGACAGGCAAAAGAGGAGTTAGAAAACGAAGCACCGTTTTTATATGATGTGCACGACATAGACTTTATGCTTTTAACGCATGCACACATAGACCATTCAGGGAGAATACCAAAGCTATATAAAGAAGGATATAGAAATAAAGTATATGCAACTAAAGCAACTTGTGATCTATGCAGTATCATGCTACCAGATAGTGGACATATCCAAGAAGTTGAAATAGAATGGAGAAATAGAAAAAGAAAAAGAGAAGGCAAAGAGGAGTTACCGCCACTTTATACAGCACAGGATGCAATAGACTGCTTGGAGATTTTTAAGCCAGTACATTATGATGAAATAATTGAAATTGACGAAAACATACAAGCCAGATTTAATGATGCAGGTCATATGCTAGGCTCAAGCATAATTGAGGTGTGGATTAAAGAAAATGGAGAAACAAAAAAGATAGTATTTTCAGGAGATTTAGGCAACAACGATATTCCTTTATTAGATTCTCCAACAATGATTGACAATGCGGACTTTTTAGTCATGGAATCCACATATGGAAACAGATTACACATGAGAAATGATGAAAAAGCAAGTTTGTTTTTAAGCATTGTATCAGAAACACTTGAAAAAGGTGGAAGAGTTGTAATACCATCATTTGCAGTAGGAAGAACACAAGAAATATTATATGAGTTAGACTCCATCAAGCAAAATAGCGAAGAGGATGAAAAATTTGCTAAAGAATATGAAGAATTAATGAATGCGAAGGTATATGTAGATAGTCCACTCGCAATATCTGCAACGGAAATATTTAAGAAAAATACAGATTTGTTTGAAGAAGAGGTAAAAGAGAAAATAGAGTCTGGCAATAACCCACTAGAATTTCCAGGTTTACATTTTACACCAACAGCAGATGAATCAAAAGCTCTAAATGAAAATGACGAGCCATGTATAATAATTTCAGCTAGCCGGAATGTGCGAGGTAGGTAGAATAAAGCATCATTTAAAACATAGCCTATGGAACCCAAATAACACAATACTTTTTGTAGGATATCAGGCTCCTGGAACACTTGGAAGAAGTATAGTAGATGGCGCAAAAAAAGTAAAAATTTTTGGCGAAGAAATTGCGGTAAATGCGAGAATAGAATATATAGAGGGTTATTCTGGACACGCAGACCAAGAATGGCTGATGAATTTTGTGTATTCTTTTATTATAAAGCCAAAACATATCTTCCTAGTACATGGCGAGCCAGAGGGGCAACTTGTACTAAAACAGAAAATTAAAGAAGAAACAGGAATACCAGTTACAATACCAGATTTTGGAGAAGTTTATGAATTAAATGATGAAATAGAAATGACAGAAAAACTTGATGAAACAGCACAGAACAGATTTCTAAGGCTAGAGATACTGCAAAAGCTAGACAACCTAGAAGCAGAACTAAATGAAATGAGATCTATTGTCAAAGAGGAAAAACTTACAGAAAACACAAGTGATGAAGAGGTAATAGCATTAAAAGAGAAAATAAAAGCACTAGAAAATCAAATAGTAAAAATTATAGAATAGGGAGAGAAACTAATGAACACTAAATATTTTAATGAAGGTATAATACGGAAATAAACAAATGGTAGTAAGTTTTAGCAAGACAGGAGAAATGCTAAGACTTATGTACCCAAATGTAGATTACAAGCAATTTATAGACTTCTTCCATGTGGGAATACGCTTGAATGATTCGGGAATGATTTATTTGCATAATGATGTGAATAACACATACAAACAGTATTACGTAGAGGATACAAACATTTTAAAAACTGAAATATACAACAGTTATTTTAATGTAAACATAATACAAACAGATTTCGTACTTTTAAAAGAGCCAGTTTTAGTAAGAAGATTTGAAATTGCAAATAATAGCAACTTAGAACTTAATCTAAATTTCTTAATTTATTCGTGTTTGCTTAGCAATCAAAATAATCAAACAAGTGGCTATGAAAAAGTAGATGGACTAATTCAATATACACATGATTATAACTTTTGCGTTTTTTCAAAAGAAAAAATGCTCTCATCTCAGATAAATAATAGCAAAGAAAATATAATGGATGGTGTTATCGGAGATAAAGACTATATAGGCATGTCCAATGATTCAAGCATTTCGTATGACTTGGGTGTAATAAAACCTGGAGATAAGAAAAAATTTGAGCTATTTGTATACGTTCAAGAAAATGACAGTAAATATAATCTTCATGAAATAGAGAATAATATAGAGAGGATAAAAACAATTGATACAGAAAGGGAATATCAATCTGTAAAAAATTACTGGAGAAAATATTTAAAGTCACATTCAAAATTATCATTAAAACAAATCAAAAATGCTTATGGACAAAGAATAGAAGCTATTTACAATAGAACTATTTTATTATTTAGCTTGCTTACAAATCAGTCTACTGGCGGAGTGTCTGCTGGAATTGAAGTAGATGAAGAAAAAACAAAATGCGGAAGATACTCATATTGCTGGCCAAGAGATGCAGTTTTTATAACTGGGGCTATGGACATTATAGGGATGGAAAAGGAAACAGAAAAATTTTACAAAATCTTTTGCAAAAATACGCAGAGTAAAAATGGAATGTGGGAGCAAAGGTTCTATACAGATGGCAGACTTGCACCATCGTGGGGCTACCAAATAGACGAAACAGCATCAGTAGTATATGGAGTATATAAACACTATGAAAAAACAAAAGATGAAAAGTTTTTAAAAGATAATTTGAAAATGTGCGAGAAAGCTGTGGATTTCTTATTAAAATATGTGGAAGACATAGATAATAACGAGAAAAAAATGCACCAATCCTATGACATATGGGAAGAAAACGAAGGAATACATACATATTCTTTAGCAAGTATTTATTCGGCTTTTGAATGCATAGTAAAAATGTACGAAATATTAAAACCAAGCTTTGAAAACAATAGAATAAAATTAGAAAAAATTAGAAACGAAGAATTGAAATTAAGAGAAGGCTTGGTAAAAATAAAAGACTACATAAATAAAAACCTGTATAGCACAGAACAAAATTGCTTTATAAGAAGCAAGGATGGAAAAATGGACATAAGCTTGCTAGGCCTTTGCGTTCCATTTAAAGTATTCTCACCAAAAGAAAAGCATATAACAAACACTGTAGAAAAAATGAGCATGCTACTTAGAACATACACAGGAGGATACCTAAGATACGAGGGAGATGGCTACATGGGAGGAAAAAATCCATGGGTAATTTCAAACCTATGGCTAGCATGTTACTACCTAGAAACAGGAGAAAACAAAAAAGCAAAAGAATGCTTTGATTTCGCAGTAGCAACATCACTAGAAAACGGAATGCTAGCAGAGCAAATCGACAATAGCACCATGAAACCAGCATGGGTACTAGGCCTTGGCTGGTCACATGCAATGTTTATAATCACATTAGAAAAATTATTAAATAAAGGGTTAATTTAAAAAAAGGCTAAAGTAAGCCAAGCGGGGATATTCCTCCGCAAGAGGAGTGTCCCCATTGGCGAACGAAAAAGGGAGGAAACATGGCTAAAGCAACTACTGTATTTGTTTGTAGCAATTGTGGGTATGAGTCAGCTAAATGGCTGGGAAGGTGTCCGGCTTGTAATGAATGGAATAGTTTTTATGAAGAAAAAGTTGCAAAAACGGCTGATGGTAAAAAGGAGAAAAAGGTTGCTGCTGTTCCTGTATTACTTAATAAAGTGGAAAAGACGGAGACTGCTAGGGTTAAAACTGGCTTTGGAGAGCTTGATAGAGTTTTAGGTGGCGGTTTGGTTAAGGGTTCTCTTGTGCTTTTGGGTGGAGAGCCTGGTATTGGCAAGTCTACTCTTATTTTACAAATATGTAATAAAATTAATGGCGTTGGCAAAGTTCTTTATGTTTCAGGGGAAGAGTCCGCGGAACAAATTAAACTAAGAGCTGATAGACTTGGAATTAATAACGAAGATATTATGTTTTTAGGGGAAACAGACATTGACATAATTGATGAAACTATTATAGAAATTATGCCAAAGCTTGTTATTATTGATTCCATTCAAACAATGTATAGCAGTGAATTGACGGCTGCAGCTGGAAGCGTAAGCCAGGTAAGGGAAATTACTGGTAGAGTTATGAAATGTTGCAAGCAAAACAACATAACAACTATAATTATAGGACATGTAACCAAAGACGGGAATATAGCAGGGCCAAGAGTACTAGAACATATGGTAGATACAGTGCTATATTTAGAAGGAGAAAGATATTTTACATATAGAATTTTACGAGGAGTTAAAAATCGTTTTGGCTCTACTAATGAAATTGGAATGTTTGAGATGAAAAATGAGGGAATGGTAGAGGTAAGCAACCCTTCATCAATTTTGTTAGAAGATAGAGAAGAAATACCAGCAGGCTCAATAGTAGTTGCAAGCATGGAAGGAACAAGGCCAATCTTAGTAGAACTCCAAGCACTAACCTCAACAAGTGTATTTGGGCTACCAAGAAGAACAGCAAATGGAATAGATTATAATAGGCTGACTCTTCTTATTGCCGTATTGGAAAAAAGAGCTGGACTTCCACTTGGAAACCAAGATGCATATTTAAACATTGTAGGTGGTATAAAAATAAATGAGCCAGCGCTAGATTTAGGAATAGTGTTAGCAACAGCCTCAAGTTACAAAAACATACCAATCCCGAGAGGAACAATTGCAATAGGTGAAGTAGGCCTTACAGGTGAGGTTAGAGCTGTAAATATGATAGAGAAAAGAATTAAAGAAGCGGAAAAATTAGGCTTCAAAACATGTATAATCCCAGAAAGTAACAAAAAACTCTTGAAAGATGTATTCAAATTAGATATAATAGGCGTGAAAAACATATTAGATGCAATGAAGTATTTAAAACTTAAATAAGGGATTGCCAATGTGGACGGAGATTTTTGACAATCCCATAAAGAAAGAGTGATGCATTTTGGATGAGAATTTATTAAAATTAATCGCTCCGGGAACAGAGCTTAGACTTGGTTTAGATAATATTTTGAAAGCGAAAACTGGTGCGCTGATAGTGATAGGCGATTCAAAAGAAGTATTAGATATAGTAGATGGCGGTTTTGTAATAAACCAAGAATATACAGCATCTAGACTTTATGAGCTTGCAAAAATGGATGGAGCTATAATATTAAGCGAAGACTTAAAAACAATTCTTTACGCAAATGCACAGTTAATTCCATCATCATCTATTCAAACCAACGAAACCGGAACAAGGCATAGAACAGCAGAGCGTACAGCGAAACAAACAGGAAAATTAGTTATAAGCATATCACAAAGAAGGAACATTATTACAATATTTAAAGGTGAATGTAGGTATGTGCTAGAGGATACTGCAAAGGTATTAACAAAAGCAAATCAAGCATTGCAAACCCTAGAAAAATATAAAAAGGTGTTTGATAACAAGCTTGGCATGCTTAATGAATATGAGTTCAATGATATTGTAACATTAGACAATGTTATAACTTGTATTCAAAGAGCAGAAATGGTACAAAAAATAGCAGAAGAAATAAAACGAAATATATATGAGTTAGGTGAGGATGGCAGATTAGTCAAGATGCAGATGGACGAGCTGATGGGGGATTTGGAACAAGAGGAATTATTGATGATAAAGGATTATACGGTATCAAAAAAGAAAGATGAAAATAAGGTATTAGAACAAATACGAAGTATAAATGCAGAAGGATTAATAGAGGCAGACATTATTGCAGGATTACTTGGCTATGAAAATTTCGAAAGCTACGAAGAAGTGGCAGTTTACACAAAAGGTTATAGAATACTTAGTAAAATACCAAGGGTTCCAAATAATATAGTTATAAATTTAGTAAAATCATTTAAATCATTCCAACATATATTGGCAGCAGATATAAATACATTAGATGATGTAGAGGGAATAGGTGAAATACGTGCTAGAACAATAAAACAATCGTTAAAGAGAATGCAAGAACAATTTGTGTTCGACAATGTCATGTTATAATTTTAAGGAGGAAAATAAAGATGAAAAAGACAAAAATATTATGGATAGTAGCAATTATTGCTATAGTAGTTTTAATAGGATTACTTGTATATGGTTATGTAAGAAAGCTAACAGAAGAAGTTAAAAATCCTGTTGTAACAATGGAAGTCGCAGATTATGGAACAGTAAAAATAGAACTATACCCAGATGTAGCACCAAACACAGTAAAACATTTTGTATCTAAGGTGCAAGAAGGGTATTATGATGGACTAACTTTCCATAGAACAATACCAGAATTTATGATTCAAGGTGGCGATAAAGAAGGAACAGGAAAAGGACAAACAGACTACTGTATTCCTGGAGAGTTTATTGCTAATGGCTTTAAGGGAAATAAGCTAAAACATGAAAGAGGAGTTATATCTATGGCAAGAACAAGCTATAGTTATGATTCGGCTAGCACGCAATTTTTCATCATGACGGAGAATACATCTAGCTTAGATGGTCATTATGCAGCCTTTGGAAAAGTAATAGAAGGAATGGATGTTGTAGATAAAATTGCAAATACAGAAGTTGTATACCGTTCATCAGATTTAGGGGCAAATGAAAAAGCTCCAACAAATGAAGATGGAAGCATTATTGATTCAGACAGACCAGTAAATCCACCAGTTATCACTAAAATGACGGTAGAAACATACGGAGTAGACTACAGCGGGTATGAAACTGTAGAGCCACTTGATTATGTATCTTAGTTATACAGCAACTATAGTCATCAATAAATATAGGAGGTACAAATGAAACGAGAAAATGGTATAACGCTGATTAGCTTAGTTGTTACAATAATATTGATAACAATAATAGCAAGTGTCGGAATTTCAACAGGAATAGATTCGATTAATAAAGCAAAGGTTACCAAATTTAATACAGAACTAAAAATAATACATGCTAGAGTAAACGAACTTGTAGAAGAAATGAAACTTGAGGAATTAAACAAGTTAGGGTATTCAATTCCAGTAAATAAGCAAGATAAAGTAAATATTGCACTTGGTGGCAAAAGTTCAACTGGATTTAGGTATTTCAACAGAACAGGTTTGGAAAGTATAAGAATTGCCAATATAGACAGGGAAGTTTTAATTAATTTTGCTACAAAAGAGGTTGTAGATTTAGAAGGCATAGAAGATGATGGAACAAAAATATACAGATTACGCGATTGGCAAAATACAGTACACCAAGACAAAAATACAGAGCCACCGACATTTTCATTAAGCAAAAAGGTCTATGGATTAAATGCGACTATATTTGTCGAGAATATTCAATATAAGGGAAATGTTGCAAGAGGCACAATAAGCTATTGTTTATTAAATGGAGGAGAAGAAGGTAAATGGCGTCAGGCAAGTGGAACAGAAATACCAGTGACTGTAAGTGGAAATTATAAAGTAAGAGTAACAGATGCGGCGGGGAACAAAAAAGATAAAACAGTAGAGGTCGTCCTTGCAAACAAACCAAAGCTAGATACTGGGATGACGCCAGTTGTGTATGATGAAACAGCAGGCAAATGGAAGGTTGCAGAAGAAAATGGTGGTACATGGTATGATTATGCATCAGATAAGGCTATGTGGGCAAATGTAATGTTACAAGACGGGCTTGTAATAAACCAAGATGGAACAATAGATGATGCAAATATGGGAAGTATGTTTGTATGGATACCAAGGTATATGTATAAGATACCTGCTGCATATACAGATACGAATGGTGTTGAAAGAGGATTTCATACAAGTGGTGCAGCGGAAATTGGGATTAAATTTTTAAAAGGAACGACAAATATTGCAACAGATAATACAAATGAGGCAATGGAAGACCCTTATGCAGAAAGTATTACAATACCAACAGCACAAAATAACCCATGGATTGTGCATCCTGCTTTTACAGATGGAAGCAAAACAAATTATTCACATGGTGGCTGGGATAGTGAAATAACAGGACTTTGGGTAGCTAAATTTGAAGCAAGTAGTAGCACACCAAGTGCAGAAAATGGTGGAGGAGATACGACCAGTTTAAGTGTAAGAGTATTGCCAAATGTACCAAGTTGGAGAAATATTTCAGTTAGTAATATTTTTACAGTATGCCAAAACATGAATAACAATGGAAATGTATACGGATTATCAAGTAAAAGTGATACACATATGATGAAAAATACTGAATGGGGAGCTTGTGCGTACTTATCGAAAAGCATTTATGGACAAGAACAAGTATGGAACAATCCAAATAATAATTATTTAACGGGGTATGCAGCAAAAGCAAATAATTCTACCGATTCTGATGAATTAACAACGGAAAATACAAACGAATATAATACAGGTAATGGACCAAAAGCAAGCACAACAGGAAATATATATGGTATATATGATATGGCGGGAGGAACATGGGAATATCCTGCAGCATATGTAGAAACAGCTTCTACCACTTCAGAAAATAGCTATATGGGGAATCTTGTAGAAGTTGGGAAATATGCTGATGTTTACATAATAGGAACAAACAATAATAGTATTGAAAATTACAATGCAATAATTAATTCAAATAATATGATTACGAAGTGGGGAGATGCTATTTATGAAACAAGCTCTTCTGGTCTCGAAAGTGATTCATGGCAACAGGACTTTTCACTTTTTCCTGCTAAAAATTACCCTTTTCTAACACGTGGTGGCGGTTTTCATTATAACGTAAAAGAAGGAATATTTTGCTTCAATATATGCGATGGAAATAGTACATATGATATAAGTTTTCGCCCAACATTAATTGTAAATTAGAGGCAAGTGAGGCAAGGGGACGGACCCATTGCCTCATCTGAAGAGGAAAAGAGAAAAATGAGGCAATG
>CAMVIX010000001.1 GCA_947167695.1 uncultured Clostridiaceae bacterium | reverse complement strand
TTTTATATCATCATATTCACATTTTGATAAAACATTAACAAAAAAAGCAAACAAGAATAGAAATAATAAAATGCTCCGTTAATTCTAGACCACGAATGAATCGTAGCCGTTAAAACAAATTAACAGAGCAATATAGAAAATATCATAAGATATTTAATAGCTATTTTATGATTAATGTATAATAATTATACACAATTATTTAACTTCTGTCAAACATATTGTACATTTAATAAAATGAATTGTCAAGATAAAACACAAAGATTTTTAAAAAATATGCAAGTGGTGTATACTACGGGACTCATCCATTTATATAAACGGGGACAGGATAAATCCTGCCCCCTATGTTTTAATGGTCAGAACTAAAGACTAATACAACTTTCATGCCACATAAATAATGCCGATAAACAATATCCTTGCACAAAAAATTCGTCAACTGTAAATAATCTGTAGAACTCCTTACAAAATGCATTTGATAAGTTAAGTTTTCATTACGGCTTTTAAAACAAAAAATAAAGGCATGCTCAACCTTATCGCTATAATGAAAACTACCTAAAACATCCTCTTCCCATATTACGTTACTCTTGTTTTCTTCTAGCAACCGCGTAAATAACTTTTCAGAAATAAAAACCTGAGTATCTTTGCATCCAGCAAGTGTTCCCTTAACAACTTCAAGAAATTCTACAACATTTGAAATAGATACTTCATTAAGTTTTACATATCTCATAATACATCCTCCTCGATAAATCTCGTGGACTATTATGGAGCTGACCTCTCCACAATTTGAAACATACTACCTTATAATTATATTCGGCAAGAATTAATTATATTCCAATGTAAAAACAAGGTTACAAAACTCGAAAAAAATCGACAAAAATCCATTGACAAGAAAGATAAAATATGCCATAATATTATTGCCTTAAAACAATGGCATCCGTAAAGAAATTTGTGATTTAATAATACGTGGGGGCGTGTTAGAGATGAGTAATAATATACAAAGCATAGAAGCGGATGTAACTACAAGCTTAACAGTCATAGAAAGTATAAGCAAAGTAGGAACAAAAGCACTAGCAACCAAAAGAGCAATATATTTATTTACAAAGCGAACATTCGACATAGCAGTATCGCTAGTACGGATGTCTATTTTTGCTGCCTATTGCGGTTGCGATAAAAATATGTTACGTGGCAACAGGGGACTTTGAATCAGTAATCTTTACGCAAGAAAGAATAGGAAAAAACGGAAAACTATTTAAATTTTACAAATTCCGTAGTATGTGTAAAAATGCAGATGAAGTACTATTCAAAATGCTAAAAGAAAACAAAGACTTAGCGGAAGAATACAGAGTAAACAAAAAACTAGCAAATGACCCAAGAATTACAAAAATAGGCAAATTCATAAGAAAAACATCAATAGACGAACTACCACAACTAATAAACATACTAAAAGGAGAAATGTCCATAGTAGGAAATAGACCGTATCTCCCTAGGGAAAAAGACGATATGGGGTACAACTATGGTGACATTGTAAAAACAAAACCGGGGCTTACAGGATTGTGGCAGATATCAGGAAGATCAAATACTACTTTTAATACAAGAGTAGAACTTGAGACATATTATTCAAATTGTTGTGGATTAAGGATGGACACAAAGATATTCTTTAAAACTTTTGGAGCAGTATTAATACATAAAGGTGCAAAATAAAGTGAGCCAAACTGGGGACATTCCTCAGAAGAGGTGTGTCCCCTTTGGCTCGCTTTTTGCAAGGAAAGGACAGTATGAATAAAATAGATTTAGAAAACAAAACCATTTTAATAACAGGTGTAGCTGGATTTATTGGTTCAAATCTTTCAAACGAAGTGCTAAAAAGATTTGAAAATGTTAAAGTAATTGGACTAGATAGTGTGAATGACTACTATGATGTTAAACTAAAGGAATATAGGCTAAGTAAATTAGAAAACAAAGAAAACTTTGCATTCATAAAAGGAAACTTAGCAGATAAACAACTAATAAATTCTATATTTGAAAAATACAAACCAGAAGTAGTAGTAAACTTAGCTGCACAAGCAGGTGTAAGATACAGTATAGAAAATCCAGACGCGTATATAGAAGCGAACCTGATAGGATTCTATAACATACTAGAAGCATGTAGACACAATCCAGTAGAACATTTAGTATATGCATCATCTTCATCTGTATATGGTGGAAATACAAAAGTACCATTTAGCACAGATGATAAAGTAGATAATCCAATAAGCTTATATGCAGCTACTAAAAAGAGTAATGAATTAATGGCACATTGCTATTCAAAACTATACGATATACCAAGTACGGGACTTAGATTTTTTACAGTATATGGACCTGCAGGAAGACCAGACATGGCATATTTTGGATTTACAAATAAATTGTTAAAAGGTGAAAAAATAAAAATATTTAACTACGGAAACTGCAAAAGAGACTTTACTTATATAGATGATATAGTAGAAGGTATTATAAGAGTAATGCAAGGAGCCCCAAACAAGAAAACTGGTGAAGATGGATTACCAATACCACCTTATGCTGTGTATAACATAGGAAACAGTAATCCTGAAAATCTTTTAGACTTTGTACAAATATTACAAGAAGAGTTAATAAGAGCAGGAGTATTGCCAAAAGATTATGATTTTGAAGCACACAAAGAATTAGTACCAATGCAAGCCGGAGATGTGCCTGTAACTTATGCAGATACAACACCACTCGAAAGAGACTTCGGATTTAAACCAAATACACCACTTCGTGAGGGCTTAAGAAAATTTGCTGAGTGGTATAAAGAATATTATATGTAAAGGAAGATAAAATTGAAAAAACATAATAGAAAACCTAGGTTGTGCTTAGTTTCAAGTAGTGGTGGACATTGGGAACAACTGCAAAAGTTACAACCGCTTATAGACAAATATGATGGCTTTATGGTAACAGAAAAAACACAATTTGAAGCACCACTTGCAAAATACTTTATGAAGCAAACGGATTTAAAAGATAAATTAATGATACCTAAAATGCTATGGAATGGAATTCGTGCAATTTTCATTTGGATAAAGGAAAGACCAGATTTTGTTATCACAACAGGAACAATGGTAGCATATCCATTTTATTTACTAGCAGTATTATTTCATAAAAAATTTGTGTTTATAGAAACATTTGGTAGAGCAAATATGCCGACAGTAGCGGGCAAAAAAATGGAAAAACACTCTGACTTATTTATAGTACAATGGGAAAGCCAAAAGAAACACTATAAAAAAGCTATTTATGGGGGGTGTTTATATTGATTTTTGTAACAGTAGGTTCAAGAAATTACCCTTTTGATAGATTATTTATAGAGTTAGACAAGCTATGTGAAGAAGGAATAATAAAAGATAAAATATTTGCGCAAATTGGAACAACAACATATAAACCAAAACATTATGAGTACAAAGACTTTATATCGCAAGAAGAGTTCTTAGAAAAAGTAAAAGAATCACGATATGTAATTTCTCATGGTGCTTCGGGATCTATAATGAAAGCATTAAATGCTGACAAAAAAGTAATTGCTGTAACTAGATTAGAAAAATACGGAGAACACATAAACGACCATCAAATACAAAACAATGAAGCATTTGGAACAAATGGTTATGTTTTGCCAGTATTTGAAATGGGAGAACTAAAAGAAGCAATTATAAAAATAGAAGAAGGAAAAGACAATTTAAAAAAATGGGAAAACAAAGACCCAATGGCTATACAAAAAATAATTGATAAATTTATTCAGGAAAACTGGGAGAAATAAAATGACAAATCAATCCGAAGATTATGATATAAATCAAAAGCTAATTGAAAAAGAAATGGTTTCAATTATTGTGCCGTGTTACAACGCAGAAGAGTATTTAATTGAAACTTTAAATTCAATAGAAAATCAAACATATAAAAACATAGAAATAATATGTATAAATGATGGATCAATAGATAATACGAAGCAAATATTAGAAAAATGGCATAATGAGACAAAAACAAAAAACATTATTATTAATCAGGAAAATCATGGAGTTAGTTATTCAAGAAATGTTGGTATAGAAAAGTCTAACGGAACATATATAATGTTTTTAGATTCAGATGATTTGTTTAGAAAAGAATTAATATCTATATTAATAAATGAAGTAGAAAAAAAAAATAAAGATACAGCATATTGCAAATTAAAAAGAAATAAAAAAGACTTTTATAATTACGATAAAAAAATAGACATTATTGATCAGAATCAAACTGAGGCAATGGAAAATCTATTATATAAGATGCCTGAAATTAGTTTTGGCTGTTATATATACAAGAGGGATACATTAAATAAACATAATATAAGATTTGATGAAAATTTAAAATATTTTGAAGACCGTGAATTTAATTGGAAATATTTATGCTGGTGTAAAAATATATCATGTATAAATAATATATTGTATTATTATAGAATAAATATGAAATCAGCGACTAAAAAAACACCAACATGGAATAAAACCGATTCTTTAAAAGCGGTTAAGAAAATCGAAGAATACTTAGAAAAGAATAATTGTATTTTTTATAACGAACTAAGGTCTTATTTATATTCTAGAGTAATATGGGCTGTTGCCAAAACATTTGCTGTTGGAAGACAAAAAGAATTATATGATAGATTTATTCATGAGTATAAAATAAGAAATCATATGAAACGAATGCTTAAAGACAAACAAAAAAGTGTTGTAATTGGATCATTATTATATTTAATTAATCCAAATTTATTTTATTTTGTATTAAGCAAAGTAAATAAGTAGGAGAAAAAAATGAAAGAAGAAGAATTAAAATTAATTGCATTTTATCTACCACAATTTCATGAAATACCTGAAAATAATGAATGGTGGGGAAAGGGATTTACAGAGTGGGTAAATGTAAAAAAAGCTAAACCACTTTTTGAAAATCATAATCAACCAAGAAGGCCATTAGATAATAATTATTATGATTTAAAAGATGTAAATACAATGAAATGGCAAGCTAAAATTGCGAAAGAGCACGGAATATATGGCTTTTGCTTTTATCATTATTGGTTCGATGGTAAATTGTTATTAGAAAAACCAGTAGAAAACTATTTAAAAGAAGATAATATAGATTTCCCATATTGTATATGTTGGGCTAATGAACATTGGACAAATCAATGGGTTTCATCTAATAATAACGTATTGATAGAACAAAAATATGGTGAAGAGAAAGACTGGGTGGCACATTTTAAATATTTATTACCATTTTTAAAAGATAAAAGATATATAAAAAAGGATGGTAAACCAGTTTTAATTATATATAGACCTGAATTAATAGATTGTATAAAAGAAATGATTGATTGCTGGAAAAAATTAGCTAAGGAAAACGGGTTAGACGGATTATGTGTTATGGCTCAAAGAGTAGATGTCCTTTTAAATAATCCAAATGCAGATGTTGGCATGATAGATTATTTTATAGAATATCAGCCCGGTACAGCGTTTGTTACAAAGGGAAGAAAAAATAAATTTATTAATTCGCTTAAACAGTGTAAAAGAAGATTTGATTATTATATAGAAAAAAAATTCCCCAAAGCAAGTGGCAGCAAAATCATGAATAAAAACAAAAATTTAAAAATTTATAAATATGATGATATTTGGGAGGAAATATTAAGTCAAAAACCTATAATCAAAAATAGTATTCCATGCGCTTTCGTAGATTGGGATAATACACCAAGAAAACATGAAAGAGGATCTGTTGTTTTAGGCTCAAATCCTGAAAGCTTTGGAATGTATTTTGACAAGTTAATTGATAAAACGATTTCCGAATATAATCAAGATATGATATTTATTTTTGCGTGGAATGAATGGGCAGAAGGTGGATATTTAGAACCTGATGAAAAATTTAAATATGGTTATTTAGAAGCAATAAGAAAATGTATAAAAAAACAAAAATAAGGAGAAGGTATTGTGGTTTTAATCATTATAGGTATAATTATCATTCTGTATTCGTTTGTGAATTTTAAAAAAGCATTTATTTGGTTTTTAGCATATCAAATATTTGCTTCATTTGGCATACAACTTATGAAATTAGGGGATATTTCAATCCCTTTAGGTACTACAATGTCTCTTTTTTTTGTTTTTATGTATATTGCAAAAGCAAAGTACATAAAAAAAAGAGATGCGAGTTTTCCATTTAAATTAGCATTTATTTTAATAGTTATTTCTAGAATTATGACATGTTTTACTACACTTAGCTCTTTTTCAGAAGAATTCAATAGAGCGATAACTTTCATTTTTCAAAATATTATTAATATATATATTGCTTGGAATGTATTTAGTACTAAAGAAGATTTTGCATATTTTTTCAAGTTAGTAACAATTGTTTTCTTTCTTTCTTGTATTTTAGGTTATGTTGAATTCTTTTTACAATACAACCCTTATACAAATTACGAAAAAGATTTTATTGGTGAAGGAATTAATTATTATAGTATAGAACATGCTAGAGGTTATAGGTTAACGAGCGTTTTTGAGCATCCAATAGGTGCTGGAATGAATTTTGCATTATACTTTGTTATTACAATGTATTTGGTTATAAAAAATGGAAAAAATATTCCGTATAGAAAATTAGCAATTATTACTGCATTAATGTGTATACCACTAATTTTGTTAACCAAACAAAGGTCTGCGATATTTTTTCTACTATTAATGCTAGTATCATTAATAGATTTTAAGAAAACAAAGTTTTACGTATTTTTGATTGTTGCAATAATTGGTGTATTTATTTTAAGCCCAATGTTATCAGAATATTCATACTATATAACAAGTGTTTTTGATGAAAGTGCACAAGAACAAGTTAATGGAAGCTCTTTCTCTATGAGAGTAATGCAGCTAGAAGGATGTTTTGAGTTATTAAAAATTTCTCCATTAGCGGGATTGGGTGAAAAATATAATATTTATTTGAGTAATTATTGGCTAAAGCAAGTATTAATGTTAGAAAGTGTTTGGCTTGAACAAATGGTAAAACATGGCATAATGGGAATATTATCATATTTAATTTTGGCTATTACGTTTGTATTTAAAATACCAAGGAAGTATAATATTGGAAAAATTAAATATATTCTTATAGCTTTTTGGATAATATATACAATCACGACTGTGCCTTCATTTAGAATGCATTTATTATATATTTTAGTTTTTTATTTCATTTACTCAAATGAACAAAATAAAAATAATAAAAGAGAGATAGTTATATGAAAATTGGATTAGTAGGATTTGAGTTTTCTTCGGCAAATAAAGGGTGTGAAGCATTATCATATTCTTTCTTAAGTATTTTAAATAATTTAATGCTGGATGAAACATTTACGGTTTATAATTTTACGAGATATGATTTAGGAAATGTACCAAAGTATTTTAAGGACATGGAAATTGAAAAGAAGAACATATCATTTAGAAATTTCGGACATAAATATTTAAAGAGTTTTAAAGAATGTGACATCATTTTTGATGTTACTATGGGAGATAGTTTTTCAGATATATATTCATTAAGATTTTTTAGAAAACTAATGCTAGAAAAATATATTGCAATTAAAAACTGTAAAAAATATGTTTTCCTACCACAGACATATGGGCCATTTTATCATAAAAGTTCATTTAGTTTAGCTAAGTTTATATTAAAAAAAGCAAGTGTAGTATTTTGCCGTGATGAAATGTCTCAAGAATTGCTAGAAAATAAAATGAAAATAAAAAATACTATTTTATCATCAGATATGGCATTTATTTTACCATTTGACGAAAAAAAATATCAAATGTCAGATAAAGAAAAACTCGGTTTAAATGTTTCGGGATTATTATTTAAAGGGGGATTTAATAAAGAAAATCAATTTGGACTAACATTAAATTATCCCGAATTAATAAAGGTTTTAATTGAAAATCTTTCAAAAAAATATGAAGTACACCTTATTCCACATGTAGTAGATTTAAAAAATGATGCTAATGATGATGACTATAAAACATGTAAAGAATTACATGAAAAATATCCTAATACAGTTTTAGCCCCTGCATTTGATAATCCAATTGATGCAAAAAGCTATATAAGCAACATGGATATATTTATAGGCTCAAGAATGCATTCTACAATTGCTTCATTTTCTTCAGGTGTATTTACCATACCAATTTCTTATAGCATGAAATTTGAAGGATTATTTGGAAGTCTTAATTATCCATATGTAGTAAATGCAAAAAAAGAAAGCACAAAATCAGCATATGATATGGTTATAAAATATATTGATGATAAAGAAAGTCTAGAAAAAATACATAGAAATTCTTTAAAAAAGATTGAGGAAAAAAACAATAAATTTAAAGATAAAATTATTGAAATATTAAAGGAGGGTTAAGTAGTGGAGTTTAAAAATAAGGACAATGTAGATATTATTATCCAAATACTAAAAGAAAATAATATAACAGATTTAGTTATTAGCCCTGGTGGAACAAATATTCCAATCATCGAAGCCGTTCAAGACGATGCTTTCTTTAAATGCTATTCAGTTATAGATGAAAGAAGTGCAGCATATGTTGCAATTGGTATTTCTATTCAAAAGAAAAGTCCGGTTGCATTAATTTGCACATGTGCTCAAGCAACAAGAAATTATATTCCGGGATTAACAGAAGCATTTTATAAAAGAATTCCTTTATTAGCAATAACAATGGAAAAACATCCAAGATTTAAGTATCAAGAATATATGCAAGCACCAGATCAAACATCGTTACCAAGAGATTGTGTAAAAAAATCATTTGAATTACCATTTATTAGTGATATAAACGATTTTTATTATAGTTGCAGGGTTACAAATGAAGCAGTGCTTGAACTTACAAAAAATGAATTTGGACCAGTACAATTATGTGTGCCCTGGTTAGATTTCCCACTATCAAATATTAGGCCTGAAATAAAAAGAATAAAAAGATATGATGCTGATGAAATAAAACAAGAAGATTTGTCAAAAAAAAGAATATTATTTCTTATAGGAGAGCATAATCCATTTAATGATAATGAGGCAACTGCAATTAATAAATTTTGTGAAAAAACAAATACGGTGATATACAAGAATCATTTATCGAATTTTAGCAATGATTATACCATCGAAGGGAACTTAATGCTACTTACGTCAACTGTAGAAGAAATCAATGAAATATCACCGGATATTATTATTTCAATAGGTGGTCAAACAGGTGACTACCCATTTTATCTTTCATTTAGTAAAAATAATCTTAATAATATAGAACATTGGAGAATATGTAAGGATGGGAATGTTATAGATACCTATGACAAGTTAACAAGGGTATATCAAGGGAAATTTGAGGATTTTTGCTATAATGTGAATTCAAAATGTGATGAACATTCATATTATAACCTATGGAAACAAAAAGTTTCATCAAAAACAACTAATATAGAAGTGCCTTTTTCACAAGTTTCAATTGCACAATATTTACATGATTTAATTCCTAAGAATTCAATTATGCAATTTTCAATATTAAATAGTTTAAGAATATGGAGTCTATTCCATTTAGACTCTTCGATTGAATGCTATTCAAATGTTGGAGCTTTTGGAATTGATGGTGGAATGTCCACACTTATTGGACAAAGTATTGCAAGCGAAAAACTATCTTTTATGATAATTGGAGATTTAGCTTTTTTATATGATATTAATGCACTGAGTATAAGGGATATTAAAAACAATGTTAGGATATTATTAGTTAATAATAATGGGGGAATAGAGTTTAAACTCCATGGTGAAGATAAGGAAAACAGAGACAGATTTATTTCAGCTGCAAACTATCATGGAAAAGCCAAAGATTGGGCTGAATCATGCGGATTTGCGTATTATTCTGCAAACAATATGCAGGAATTTATAGAAAAATCTTCTATTTTTGTTAGTGAATCTGAAAGACCAATTTTATTTGAAGCATTTGTGTCTGATACGGATGAAAGTAATGCATTTTTAAAAATAGTAAGCAAAAATAAACAAAAAACCGCAAAAGATAATGTTAAAACAGCGGTTAAGACGATTGTTGGAGAAAAAATGTTTAAAGAAATAAAAAAGAAAATAAAAGGATGAAGCCATATGAATATAAAGAGTATATTAAAAAAGAAGCTGGTAAAAACAAAAATAGAAAAGATTACTATGCCATGTTTAATCGGAAATTTACTTAATGGAAGAAATGCGTTGATTACAGGAGGAAGTTCGGGAATTGGCTTTGCAATAGCAGAAAGCTTCCTTAAAAATGGAGCAAATGTAATTATTAGTAGTAGAGAAATAAGTAAATTGGAGACGGCTAAAAAATTACTTATTGATAAATGTCAATGTACAGAGGACAGAATAGAACTGTTAGTATTAGATATTACATGCATTGAAAAAATGCAAAAAGATTTGCGAAATTTTTTAGAAACAAAAACAGTTGATATTTT
This sequence comes from uncultured Clostridiaceae bacterium, assembly GCA_947167695.1. Classification (GTDB taxonomy): domain Bacteria; phylum Bacillota; class Clostridia; order TANB77; family CAG-508; genus UMGS1754. The sequence goes on along the minus strand of CAMVIX010000001.1, from coordinate 62,469 downwards.
TGTTAATAATGCTGGGGTAAATGGTGGAGATTTATTTCCAAACACATTAGAAAAAGATTATGATAAAGTATTAGATACAAATCTAAAAGGAACATATTTTATATCACAAGAAATTGCCCAGTACATGATTAATAAAAAAATCCAAGGAAATATATTAAACATTACATCTTCATCGGCATTACGACCTGGAATTTCACCATATATTATATCAAAATGGGGTGAAAGAAGTTTAACTTTGGGTCTGGCAAAAAAATATTTATCATATGGAATTATAGTTAATGGACTTGCACCAGGGCCTACAAGCACACCAATGATGAATATGCAAGATGAAAAAGATCTATATTTAGAATATACTCCTTCAAAAAGATATGCTGCGCCTGAAGAAATGGGAAATTTAGCGACGATATTAGTGAGTGATATGGGTAGAATGATAGTAGGAGATACTATATACGCTACTGGTGGTGCAGGATTAATTACTTATGATGATACCACATATTAAAAGGAGGAAAAATACGTGAAGAAAAAGAATAAATCTTTAATAAAAAATATAGGTTTATTTACAATTGGTAGCTTTGGATCGAAAATTCTTTCCTTTTTATTACTTCCTTTATATACTACTGTACTGACTTCAGAAGAATATGGCTCTGTTGATTTAGTAACATCAACTGTTTCTTTAATAACACCAATTCTTTTGTTAAGTATATTTGATGCTACATTAAGATTTGGAATGGATTCCAAATATAACAAGGAAGATGTCATTTCTACTTCAATTAATGTTGCGATAAAAGGCACATTAATATTAATAATCTTTACATTAATGATATCGATTCTAAAAGTTTTCAATATTCCAATTATATATTTGGTTTTTTTAAATGTATATTTTGTTTTGGGCGCGTTTAATCAGATTTTTAGTTTATATCTTAAGACTAAAAACAAAGTTTCAACAATTGTTGTAAGTGGAATAATTTGTACATTAATTTCTTGTGGACTAAACGTTTTATTTTTACTTGTATTTAAGCTCGGAATTATTGGATATATGCTTAGTAATAGTATAGGAATTTTTGTTCAAGTTTTATATCAATTGATAGTAGGTAAAATTTATAATGATATAAGAATAAAAAAATATAATAATTTAAGTAAGCCAATGATAAAATATAGTTTTCCATTAGTGGCAAATTCAATATCATGGTGGATTAATAATGCTAGCGATAGATATATAGTAACATTTTTAAAAGGTGTTACTGATAATGGAATATATTCGGTTGCATATAAAATACCAACGGTATTAACAATGTTTCAAAATATTTTCTTTAATGCGTGGTCAATTTCTGCAATAGCAGAATTCGACAAAAATGATGAAGATGGTTTTATAGGAAATAATTACACATTATATAGTTTTGTTTCATTTATAGTATGTTCAATACTATTAGTTATTAATATCCCTTTAGCCAGTTTTTTATACAAAGGTGATTATTTTTCGGCTTGGCAATGTGTTCCATTTTTGTTAATTGGTACAGTATTTAGTGGTATTTCCCAATTTGATGGATCACTATTTGCAGCAACAAAAAATACAAAACTGGTTGCAAAAACCACAATTATAGGAGCAATAATAAATACTTGTCTTAACTTTATATTTATAAGTTTTTGTGGAATAATAGGTGCTGCATTAGCAACTTTTATCGGATACTTTATAGTATGGGTTTTAAGAACTATTTATTTAAAAAGATTTATTACAATGAAAGTTAAATGGAAAACACATTTTTTATCAATGACAGTACTAATTATACAGGCAATCTTAGCGACGTTAAATATTTCTATAATATTACAAATTATACTTTTTATACTATTGATTATATTAAATTTAAAAAGTGTTTTGAAACTTATAAATAAAATAATTACAAGCAGAAAAAAGGTTTAATGAGTACAAATAAAATGATAGTAATACAATACAAATATGGAGGTTAGACAAAATGTTAAAAAAAATAGCATGTTTCTTTATTAGTATTATAGGATGTAGATTTGTTTCAATTGGAAAAAATAATAAATTAATAAAAAAGGGCACGGTATTATTTCGAAATACAAAAATTGTGGTAAAAGGAAAAAATAATAAAATTATTTTTGGAAAAAACTGCAATATTAAAGGACTAAGAGTTTTAATCCTTGGGGATTCGAATCTAATAGATATTGGAAATGATGTTGTGATTAATGCTTCCAAAATACAACCCACGATTATTAATGCTGTTGGTGGAAAAACTATAAAAATTGGAGATAGATCACTGCTTTCAAACAATATAGAAATTCACACTTCGGATTATCATAAAATATTTGATAATAATGGAAATAGAATTAATCCGGATAAAGATATTTCAATTGGTAAAAATGTATGGATTGGTTTAGGAACTAAAATTTTAAAAGGAACAAAAGTGGCAGACGGAATAGTAATTGGTGCTGGTTCTGTAATAGCTGGAGATTATGCAAATAGAAACACAATTATATGTGGAAATCCCGCAAAGGTGATTAGGGAAAATATTTTATGGAGGAATTAGAATGATAACATGCTCCAATAAAACATATAGAAAAGAAGCTCCAAACACTGAATATTGATTTAAATAATATGATATATACATATAGAGAGGTATATTATGAGAATTTTAATTACAGGTGCAAATGGAATGCTTGCACAAGCAATAAAGAAAGAATTTGCTGGAAATGAATTGATTTTAACGGATGTAAATGAATTGGATATAACCAGTATAGAGAGTGTAAAAAAAGTTGTTAGAGAAAATAAACCAGAATTAATAATAAATTGTGCTGCATATACTGCAGTGGACAAAGCTGAAGAGCAAGAAGAATTAGCATATGAAATTAATGCAATTGGTCCTAGAAATTTAGCAATTTCTGCAAAAGAAAATGATTGCATATTAGTACATATAAGCACAGACTATGTGTTTGGCGGTAACAGAAAAATATCATCAGAGTATAAGGAAGAAGATGAGAAGAATCCCAAAACTGTTTATGGAACTACTAAATTAAATGGTGAAGTATTTATAGACGAGAACTGCTTGAAATATTATATTTTTAGAACTGCATGGCTTTATGGTGAAGGAAAAAATTTCGTAAGAACAATGATTGAACTATCTAAAACTAGAGACGAAGTTAATGTAGTAAATGACCAACATGGAAGTCCAACATATGCAGTTGACTTAGCTAGTATAATACATCAATCTCTTGAAAAAAAGATACCATATGGTATATATAATTCTACCAACTTGGGAAATACTACTTGGTATGATTTTACTAAAAAGATATTCGAATTTGAAAAAATAAATTGTAAAGTTAATCCCGTAACTTCAGAAGAATTTGCAAGGCCTGCTGAAAGGCCTAAAAATTCACAAATGTCTAAAGAAAAATTATTAAATTATGGGATAACAATTCCAAAATGGGAAGACGGACTTCAGAGATATTTAAAGACAGAAAAAGAAAAAAACAGATAGGAGATGTTTTATGAAAAACAGAAAGGGAATTATTTTAGCAGGTGGAAGCGGAACAAGGTTATATCCACTTACTATTGCAATTTCAAAGCAGATTATGCCAGTTTATGATAAGCCAATGATTTATTATCCATTATATGTTCTAATGGAAGCTGGAATTAGAGAGGTACTTATAATAACAACGCCAAGAGATAATGCTACTTTTAAAGCTTTGCTTGGAGATGGCTCAAAATGGGGAATGAGTATTGAATATGAGGTACAGGAAAAACCTAATGGTTTAGCAGAGGCATTTATTATTGGAGAGAAATTTATAGGTAGTGATAATGTTGCTTTAATTTTAGGAGACAATATGTTTTATGGCGGAGACCTAAAGGAAACTTTAATTAGAGCCAATAAAAGAGAGAATATGTCTACAATTTTCGGATATAAGGTTAAAGACCCAAGAAGCTACGGTGTCGTTGAAATGGACGAAAACGGAAATGCTATTTCAATAGAAGAAAAACCACAAAATCCAAAATCGGATTATGCAGTTCCAGGTTTGTATTTTTATACAAATGATGTGGTACATATTGCAAAAACTATTAAGCCATCAGCAAGAGGAGAACTTGAAATCACAACTATAAACGAAGTATATATGAATATGCATAAGCTTAAGGTAGAAAAGCTAGGTAGAGGCATGGCGTGGTTTGATACTGGCACACATGATGCACTTATAGAGACTGCAAGCTTTGTACAAACTATTCAAAAAAGACAAGGACTTCAGATTTGTTGCCCTGAGGAAATTGCATTTGAAAATGGCTGGATATCTAAAGAACAACTCTCTAAACTTGGAGATGAATTAAGTAAAAATGATTATGGTTGCTTTTTAAAGAATTTAGCAGATGAAGAATGTTAGGAGGAAGAACATGGGAAAATTTAAAAGAGCAGATACATCTATTGACGGCGTTTATATAATAGAGCCTACTGTATTTGGAGACGACAGAGGATATTTTATGGAAACATACAGCAAAGCAGATTTCGCAGAAATAGGAATAACATCCGAATTCGTTCAGGACAATCAGTCTAAATCTAAAAAGGGTGTTTTAAGAGGACTTCATTTTCAAAAAGAAAATACACAGGCAAAACTTGTAAGGTGCATATCAGGGGAGGTCTTTGATGTTGCTGTAGATTTAAGACCTGGTAGCAAGACATTTGGTAAATGGGAAGGAGTTATTTTATCAGCAGAAAACAAAAAAATGTTTATGATACCAAAAGGATTTGCTCATGGCTTTTTAGTTTTATCCGATTTTGCAGAATTTGCATATAAATGTGATGATATATATAATCACGAAGCAGAAGGTGGACTAAAATGGGACGACCCGCAAGTAGGAATTGTATGGCCAGAAGTAGATGGAATGAAGAAGGAAGAATATTTAACCTCTGAAAAAGATGGAAAATGGCCAACCCTTGCAGAACTTAAAGACACAGATTTATTTAAAGATTATGCAATTTAGGGGGAAGAAAAAATGAAAAATATTTTAATAACTGGAGCTGCCGGATTTATAGGAGCAAACTTTGTAGAATATATGGTAAATAAATACGATGGAGAATATAATTTTATTGTATTTGACAAATTAACCTATGCTGGAAATTTGCATAACTTGGACAAAGTAATAGACAAAATAACATTTGTACAAGGAGACATTTGTGATTTTGAGTTTGTTAAAGACACAATGAAAAAATATAATATAGATGGAATTGTTCATTTTGCAGCAGAATCGCATGTTGACAATAGTATAAAAAATCCATTTATATTCACACACACAAATGTAATCGGAACACATACACTTTTAGAAGCTACAAAACAGATATGGGGCGAAGGTAGCGAGAATAAGTTTGTCCATATATCCACAGATGAAGTATATGGCAGTTTGGGAGAAACGGGATATTTTACTGAAACTTCTCCAATAAAACCAAACAGCCCATATTCAGCATCAAAAGCATCATCTGACTTAATAGCACTGGCTTATTGCGAAACCTTTAAAATGAATGTAAGTGTCACAAATTGTTCAAATAATTATGGACCATACCAACACCATGAAAAACTAATTCCACACATGATTTCGCTGGCTCTGCAAGACAAACAACTGCCTGTATATGGGCAGGGACTAAACATAAGAGATTGGCTATATGTAGAGGATCATTGCAAAGCAATAGATATAGTATTACATCAAGGCAAAAAGGGAGAGAGATATAATATAGGAGGACACAATGAAAAGAGAAACATAGAGATTGTGAAACTAATACTAAATCATCTAAACAAGTCAGAAAGCCTTATTTCCTATGTAGAGGATAGAAAGGGACACGATTATAGATATGCAATTGACCCGACTAAATTAAAAACAGAATTTGGATGGGAACCAAAAACCAAATTTGAAAATGGAATTATTTTGACAATAGATTGGTATTTGGCACATCCAGAATATTTGATGAAATAAGAAAAAAAGATAAGTACTACAAGGTAAGTACTAATAGGGACAGAGCAAGTATGATATGCCATTAGGGACGGAGAATTTTGACAGAAAAATAATTTAAGAATTTCAGCAAGATTTGACAAGATTTTTACAAAAAATGTATATAATATTAACTATATTTATATAATGCCAATAGGGATGGAGTGAAATGCGGAAAAATAATTTAAAGCTTTCGACAGAATTTGACAAACTTTTTAAAAAGAAGTGTATATAATATATATGTACCACATTTATAATTAGTAAGCCTATGTATTGAAAGTTTTAAACAGTAAATATATAAAGTTTTTAAATTGAAATTTACATAAAATTGTGGTATAATATTATAGATATTTCATATTATAAAGTAGGAGATGATGAGGATGGCCACAAAGAGTTTTATGAAGAATATTACAATAAAAAGTAAAACAGCAGCTAATTCTTTTATCAATGCTTTAGAAAATGCAGAAGGAAAAAGTAGAAAGAGTGTACAATCAGGGAAAGCTGTTGAGACAATAAAAGATAGTGAAAGAATTAGGGAAATTTTCAGTAAATAAATGCAAGGATATAAAGTAATAAATTTAAAAGATATCTATAATGTTTTGGGAGAGAATGATACTAAAGAATTATTAAAAAATTTTAAGTGTGATATAAATAAAGATGTCGAAGACTTTATACAAAACAAGGCTATAGAATTTTCTAAGCAAGATATAGCAGAGACATTTGTAATTGTAACATCATACAAACAAAAGAACGTTATTGTTGGATATTTTGCTATTACTAATAAAGTAACAAAAATTAGAAGAGTTTTATTAAGTAACACAAAAAGAAAACAGATTCTAAAATATGCAAAATATAATAGCGAATCAAGAAGTTATGATATAGCTTTACCACTAATAGGACAACTTGGAAAGAATTATTCTAATGGTTATAATAGTCTAATTAGTGGAGATTACCTTTTAAAATTGGCTTGCGATAAAATTAGAGAAGCTCAAGATATATTAGGAGGCAGATTTGTTTTCCTAGAGTGTGAGGATAAACCAGAATTAAAACAGTTCTATGAAAGCAATGGATTTGTTTGCTTCGGTAAAAGAAGCTTAGAAAGAGATGAAAGAAAAACAAATTCAGGCGAGTATTTGCTACAAATGCTTTGCGATTTAAGTAAAAAAGAATAATCTCATACCATTAGGCTGCCAATAGTGACGGAGGATTTTGGTAATAAAAATCTGGTAATATAATAGAATAAATAATAAAGAATGTGGTTCATATTTGGAACCACATTTTTGTTGCCAATAGGACGGAGAGATTTGGCAAAATGTTTTAAGAAAATAACAACTTTTACTGAATTATATAAGTAATCGTGTATAGTATTATACACGATTTTTTTACATTTCTTATAGTCATATATCAAATTATTTCATTAACACACTTTTTTATGTTATAATGGCATTAATACTAGAACGAAAGGAGACCTTCATATGCTATTTAATAAATTTACCGACACAATTTTTCTAAAAGACGATTCTAATTTAGAAAAACAATATGAAGCTTTGACTAAACTCAATCAAGAATACCCAAACAATAAGCAAATTGAGGAAGAATTATATTTCATAAAAAAAGGAATTGAAGGGGAAAAAGAGATAAAATATCAATTATCTAAAGCAAATATTGGAATGTATGTTTTACACGATATTAATTTTCAATATAATGACTTAAATGCTCAAGTAGATTATATTGTAGTAACTAAAGCACATTGCTATTTTATTGAGTGTAAGAATTTGGTTGGAAATATTACTGTAGATAGTAATGGCAATTTTATTAGGGAGTATTCTGTAAATGGAAGAAAAATAAGAAAAGGTATGGATTCTCCTATAAGGCAGGTAGAAGCGCAAAGAATTGTGTATAAGAAACTTTGGGATACGTTTACATTTACTAATAATAAGATTATAAATGGACTAACTAAAATATTAGGAAATAGAAATTTTGATTCACAGCACAGGATACTTGTAGTGGCTGCTAATTCAGATACTATTATTGATACTAAGCATGCACCAAATGACATAAAAGATAAAATTATTAGAGCTGATGCTTTGATAAGGAAAATACAATATGATATTGATCATTCAGATAAAAGTCTATGGTCACCGAAAAGCGAAATAGAATCTTGGGCTAATATGTTTTTAAGCGAAAGCATTGAGAGAAATTATGACTATTATGAAATATTTAAGAATAAATACATAAATAATACAATAAGAATGAATGACGAAAAGCTAAGAGAATGCTTAATTAAATTTAGAAACAACAGAGCAAACGAAAAGGGTATACCTTTGCATTATGTTTTTTCGGATAAGGAATTAGATACACTAGTTGAAATAAAGCCTAAAACGATTGAAGAGCTACAACAAGGAAAAATATTATATCCAGATACTAAGGTAAATCTTCATGGAGAAGCAATTATTAATTTAATAAACCGTAAGTGATAGTAAAATTTTTGAAAAGCGAATAACCAGTTTTTCCGTTCCTATTTGTTCTCAAATTCCACAAACTATGATAGAATAAAAACATTAATAACAGTTAAAATAAATATAGGTGATTATTTTGAAAAAATTACATTTAATAATATCCTTGCTTTTGGTAATTGCTTGGATGGTGGTTATTTTCTTCTTATCGGAAATGCCATCTGATGAATCTAACCTAAATAGCAAAAAAATAGTTAATAAAATAATTGAAGAAACTGTCCAAACATCAGCAAATGAAACGGTGCAGAATAATGCAAACAAAGCTATTTCTCATAAGACACAGAAAAAGAATAATGAAGTTTTAGAAACAGTGAATTTAGTTTTTAGAAAATTTGCCCATACTGGCGTATATTTTATATTAAGTATATTGGTGCTTAACTTGTTTTTACAAATAAGAAACAGATTAGACATCAAGTTTGTAGTGTTAAGTGTTGTGCTTTGTTTTGTATATGCCTGCACAGATGAATTCCACCAGTTATACGTAGAAGGACGAACAGGTCAGTTTATGGATGTTGGAATAGATACAATCGGTGCTGTTGCTGGAGCAATAATATTCTACCTGATTTATAGACTAATAAAGAAAGAAAAAAGAGCCTTATAATATGTGCCTAGGAAATATTGACATATTAAGTTTTAATTGATAAAATAATGACGAAATAATGTACAGAAAGGAAGTAATTTATATGAAAATTGCAGTAGCAGGAACAGGATATGTTGGGCTTTCTATCGCAACATTACTTAGCCAAAAGAACGAAGTTGTTGCTTTAGACATCATTCCAGAAAAGGTAGATATGATTAATAATAGGAAATCTCCTATTAGAGATAATGAAATTGAAGATTTTTTTGCAAATAAAAAGCTTAATTTAAGAGCAACTTTGGATTACAAAGATGCTTTTGAAGGAGCTAAATTTATTGTAATAAGTACACCTACAAATTATGATGATGAAAGAAACTACTTTGATACATCCACAGTAGAAGATATAATTGAAAAAGTTATTTCTATGAAAATAAATACAACAATGGTTATAAAATCTACAATACCAGTTGGATATGTTGAATCTGTTAAGAAAAAATATGGCATAGATAATATAATGTTTTCACCTGAGTTTTTAAGAGAAGGAAAGGCCCTATATGATAACCTTTATCCTTCAAGAATTATAGTTGGAGAAAAGTCTGAAAGAGCTATTCAGTTTGCGAACCTTTTAAAAGATGCAGCACTAAAAGAAGACATTCAAATAAAATATATGAATAGTACAGAGGCGGAAGCGGTTAAATTGTTTGCAAATACATATTTAGCCTTAAGAGTTTCATATTTTAATGAGCTAGATACTTATGCAGAACTAAAAGGATTAGACACAAAGGACATTATAGATGGTGTATGCCTAGACCCTAGAATTGGTACGCACTATAACAATCCATCATTTGGATATGGTGGATATTGCCTACCAAAAGATACAAAACAACTTTTAGCAAATTTTGAAAATGTACCACAAAACTTAATTAGAGCAATTGTTAGGTCTAACCAAACAAGAAAATCTCATATAGCAGAAATGATTATGAGAAGAAATCCTGAAACAGTAGGTGTTTACAGACTAACAATGAAGAAAGATTCAGACAACTTTAGAGCAAGTGCAATTCAAGGTGTAATTGCAAAAGTAAAAGATGAGGGCGCAAATGTAATTATATATGAACCTACTTTTTCAGAAAAAGAGTTTAATGGTTGCGAAGTAGTAAATGACTTTGAAGAGTTTGCAAAAAAGTCAGATGTTATTTTAGCAAATAGATATGAAGACCAATTATTTGAGGTTAAAGACAAAGTATATACAAGAGACTTATATAGAAGAGATAGTTAGAAAATGCTACTAGATAATTGTGTCCACTTAAACTAAATAGAAAAACATAGCAATTTTGCGGTTTAACTGCAAAATTGCTATGTTTTATTTATTGCTAAAAAAAATATCTAGTAATAAAAATTTTTATTTCCTCAAAACCTCTTTACAAATATTTTATTTAATATATAATATGCTTAACTCGACAAAATATGACAAAAATAAATACTTTAAGGGGGATATATAAAAATGAAAAACATCAAATTATTTGCATGTCCTACAGCGGAAGAATTTACTAAAGAAATGTGTGATTATCTAAAAATTCCAATGGGGAAGGTTAGCTACCAAAAGTTTTCAAATGACAATAATTTTGTACAAATTTTAGAATCAGTTCGTGGACAAGACGTATATGTGGTTCAAACTACTCAGCCACCAGTAAATGAAAGAGTAATGGAGCTCTTAATTACGGTAGATGCATTAAAAAGGGCATCCGCAGATCATATTAGTGTAGTTCTTCCATATTACATTTATGCAAGATCAGACAAAAAAGACCAACCAAGAATTCCAGTTACAGCTAAACTAATGGCACAATTAATAGAAGCAGCAGGAGCAGATAGAGTTATAACCTGCGATTTACACAATGATGCAATACAATCATATTTTAATATATATTGTGATAAGCTTTCAGCACAGAGGCTATTAGAAAATTATTTTAAAGAGAAAAATTTAGAAGATATGGTAATAGTTGCTACAGATGCAGGTAGTGCAAAAAAGGCTTACAAATATTCTAAATTCTTTAATTGCCCAATAGCGTTAATTGATAAAAGAAGAGATGGAAATGATGATAGAGCGATTGCTACAAATGTTATAGGGCAGGTTAAAGATAGAAATGCAATTATATTTGATGATGAAATAGACACAGCGGGTTCTATGATGGAAACAGCTCATATACTAGAAAGAGAGGGTGCCAAAAGCATATATATAGGATGTACACATGGCATTTTATCTGGACCTGCAATAGAAAGACTAGAGAATTCTCCAATAAAAGAATGTGTAATGACAAATACAGTTCCTCTTCCAAAGGAAAAGAGAATAGACAAAATTAAAGTTTTATCTATTGCACCTGTTTTTGCAGAAGTTATTCTAAGAATCCATGAAGATAGATCGATAGGAGATATTTGCTAGACTATTAAATAAAAAAATATTTTTTTTAGAAATAAACTATTGCATTTTAAAATTTATAGCTGTATAATTAGGACAACTTTAATATAGAGGAGGAATTATCAATGAAAAAAATGTTATCAATAGTGGCACTTGCTATCATTTTACTTGCAACTTTAGTAAGCAGTGTTAGTGCAGCAACAAAAGCTGAAGTTTTAGACCAAATTTATGCAATTGGTGTAAAATATGGTATGACAACAGCAGACAAGGTAAGACTTGAAAGATATTTAAACAGCAGTGATGTAACAGAAGCTGAAGCAAATTCACTAGTTGGAAAAGCTAAAGAAGTAGCAGCAGTTTATGATAGAACTGGAGTTGTTAAATATGAAGATTTAACACAAGCTCAAAAAGATGAAGTAAAAGCTGTAGCTACAGAAGCTGCAAAAGTACTTGATGTTACATTAGTTTTCAAAACAAAATCAGTTGATATATACAAAAATGGAAAACATATTGAAACTGTTTCAGAAACTAATGGAAAACTTGCTTACACAGGAACAGAAGTAAATGTAGCACTTGTTGCAGGAAGCATAGCAGTTATCGCCTTAGTAGCAGTTGTACTTGTAAAAAGAACAATTGCAAAATAGGAAGAAGGATCAATGAATAAACCAATAAAAGCAACTATTATTCATTTAATAGTTGCTTTATTAATTACAACTGCACTAATAGGAGTAATTTATCTGCTTTTTGGGCGAGAAGTAGACACTGCTCTTATATTAGCAAATAAAATAACGGTAGATATAGAAAACAAAAAGGAAGAAGTTGTTACAATAAATACTACTAAAAAAACTTTGGAAACATACCCTGAATATGGCACAAAATATGCAGATATCGAAATACCGGCAATAGATGTAAATTTGCCAGTTTACTATGGAGAGGATTTGCAAACATTAAAAAAGGGAGTAGGACATTCTAGTGGAAGCTACTTTCCTGGAGAAGGTGGGTCTATTGTTTACATGGGGCACAACTTTGCAGGTTTCTTCAGGAGATTTGGAGAGCTTGAAATAGGTGACTCTATAAAAATAACTACAAATTACGGTGTTTACAATTATAGAATATATGACCTAAAATTAATAAATGAGACAAATGTAAATGCAATTCCAATACAGCATGATGAAGAAATATTAATGATATTTACATGTTATCCATTTAATAATGTGGGATATGCTTCACAAAGATATGTAGTTTATGCAGAAGTAGTAGAAGAATAGGAGATAAGCAATAATGGGAAAAGTAATAGATATTCTAAGATGGATATGTGCAATAATTTTAGCTATTGGAATTATTGTTTTGGGACTTGCTCAAATTGTTTCTTCTACAATTTTTAGTAAAAGATATGTTTTAAGCAAATTTGAAGAAACGGATTATTATATAAACACATATTCTCAAGTAAATTCTGATTTCGAAAATTACATATATCAGTCTGGACTAAATAAAGGTATAATAGAAAATTTAGTTACTCCTGAAGATATAAAAGAAGATACGGAAATAATTATTTCAAATATATATGATGGAAAAAATGCGAAGATTGATTTAGATAAGGTAAAAGACAGATTAAGAAGTAATATACAAAGGAATATTACAGAAAAAAACATATGGGTAAGATCCCAAGAAACAATTGAAAAATATGTGGAAGTTGTATCAGAACAATATAATGACTCTATTTTGCATACAGATATTGAAGAGAAATTATTTAACGGAATAGAAAAAGCACATACATTAGTGAGCAAATTAACTACAATATCAGCATCAATGATAGGTATTACAACGATAATTATACTTACAACATGTATAAAAAAATACTGGAGAAACATGGTAATGCTTGGGATTCCACTTGTAACATCAGGAGCCTTTTATGTTTTTATGCAATTGTATATAAAATATAGGGTAGACATAAAGAATATAATGATATTAAGTGAAGCAATAACATACACGATAAGAACTATTATATTTAATATATTAGATATAATAAATGTATCTGGAATAATTATGGCAATAATAGGCTTCAGCTTAATACTAACAGGGAATATAATAAGAGCGAACAAACATAAACATAGAAATTAATAAATAAAGTAAAAACAAGGATGTCAATCATTTTGGGGACAGGTTTCAAACCTGTCCCCAAAATGATGAAACAAAGCAAAAAAATATCGCTAGAAACCTTGACAAACAGCTAGTAAGTGAGTATAATTAAAAAGTAACAAAATTCGGGTGATTAGCTCAGTTGGTAGAGCAGCTGACTCTTAATCAGAAGGTCCGGGGTTCGAGACCCCGATTGCCCACCAAGAAGTAGCTAAAAATAAGCTGCTTCTTTTTTTTAGCAAAAAAGGAGAAAATATGATTTATCCAAAGTTTATTAAACCCGGAGATACAATTGGTGTTACTGCAACTTCTGAAGGAAATGGAGACAAGTTGCATATAAGAAAATTAGAAAGTGCTAATTTGCAGATAAGAAAAATAGGGTATAAAATAGTAGAAACTCCAGATGTAAGAAAAAATTTTAAAGCAAGAAGTGCAACAAAAGAAGAACGAGCAAAAGAGTTTATGGAGCTTGTAACAGACAAGAACATAAATGCTATAATCACAGCAAGAGGAGGAGAATTTTTATTAGAAATTCTTCCGTTTATTAGTTTTCAAGAAATTAAAAATAACCCGAAATGGATTCAAGGCTATTCAGATACAACAGGACTTGGATTTTGTGTTACAACAATTTGTGATATTGCAACAATATATGGAGAAAATTTTGGTTCATTTGGAATGAGCCCATGGCATGAATGTTTGAATAAAAATATAGAAGTACTTGAAGGAAAAAGATTAGAGCAGGAAAGCTTTGAAAAATATCAAGATGGATGGCAAGAGGAAATAACAGGATTAGAACCTTTAAATACTACTAAACAAGTTGAATGGAAAAATGCAAGAAAAGAAGATAGTATATACCTAGAAGGAAGATTAATTGGAGGCTGCATTGATGTTTTGCATTCATTAGTTGGCACAAAATTCGATAAAGTAAATGACTTTTGTACAAGATATAAAGAAGATGGTATAATATGGTTTTTTGATAATTGCGAGCTTACTTCGGAAGAAATGGTTAGAGCACTTTGGCAATTTAAAGAGGCTGGTTGGTTTGAAAATTGCAAGGGGATAATTTTTGGAAGAACAATGACCAGGAAAACAAGTGTTGGAATAACATTTGAAGAAGCAATAATGGATGTGCTAGAAGAGCTAAATTTACCAATTATATTTGATAGTGACATAGGTCATGTTGCACCACAAATGACTTTAATAAATGGAGCAAAAGTAAATATAGAAAGCAAAGGAGGAAATGGTAAGTTGTGCTTTATATTGAAATAATAAAACAACTCAAATGCTTGAAATGAGCAAAGGTGGTGATGCTCCACTAAAAGAGGAGTATCACCACCTTTGCTCATTTTTGTTGCCTATTTATTAAAGTCAACTTTAACATTATTTCTAGCTTCACTGCTATCTACCTTATACAATTCCATAGGCTTAAATCCAAACAAAGATGCAACAATATTAGAAGGAATAACTTCTAAACTTGTATTGTATTTCGTTGTGGTATCGTTATAAAATTGTCTCGAAAAACTAATTTTATCTTCTGTATTTTTTATCTCTAATTGTAGTTGAGCAAAATTCTCATTTGCCTTTAAATCAGGATAATTTTCAGATACAGCCATAATTGTTTTTAGTGCACCAGATAATTTATTATCAAGTTCAGCCTTTTCACTAATAGACTTTGCTCCAGCCCAAGCTGTACGAAGCTCCGTAACTTTTGTTATAACATCATTTTCATGTGTCATATAACCTTTAACAGTTTCAACAAGATTTGGAATTAAATCAAACCTTCTTTGAAGCTGAACATCAATTTGGCTCCAAGCATTTCTAACTTTTTGCCTTGCACGAACCAATTTATTATAAATACTTATAACTACAAGAACAAGTACCAATACAATAGCCAAAAGAATCCACCACATAAATATTACCTCCTTATAATTTATGAATATATAATACCACAATTTTAAGGTTAAAACAACTAAATTAAGGATTTATATTGTAATAATAGAAAATATATGATAAATTTATTGTGGAAGAGGTAAGAATATATATGCAAAAACAAGAAATTTTAAGAAATTATATAGAACAGGAAGACAAGTTATTAGTATCTAAATTACTAGACAAAATAACAGAAAGAGATGCACGTGGCAAAATTGTTACAACAGATTTTTTAAATATGCATGAAAAGTCAATTGTAAATGAAGTTCTACAAGAAGAAAAAGTTGCAAACTACATTTTCACAGGTGGATTTTTGGAGGCAGAGCGTGAGATTCTAGTATTATACCCAGATAAATTAGAAGAAGAATATGTAAAAACACAAATTGAGAGTATGCTTTGCGTAATTAGAATAACACTACCAAAATATAATGATGCATATACACATAGAGAATATTTAGGTGGAATAATGAAGCTTGGAATAAAAAGAGAAAAAATTGGAGATATTGTAGTTGGGCAACATGGTGCAGACATAATAGTATTATGCGATGTTGCAGATTTTTTAAAACAAGAACTTACAAATTTAACAAGATTTTCCAAATCTATAATAGAACAAAAAAGTATAGCAGAAATAAAAGAAATGGAAGTACAATTTGAGGAAATATCAATTATTGTTCCATCCTATAGAATAGATGCAGTAATTGGCGAAGTATACAGAATTAGCCGAAGTAAGGTAAATACTATAATAGATGAGGAAAGAGTGTTTATAAATGGTGCAATTTGCAAGAAAAACGCAAAGACTGTTAAAATGGGAGATAAAATTACAGTACGAGGCAAAGGAAGATTTGAAATAGGAGAAGAATTAGGTGCAACAAAAAAGGATAATGTTAGGATAAAAATATTAAGGTACGTGTAAGAGGATAACCACACTTATTTTTTCTCATAAAATGCATAAATTTTAAAAAACTAAATACAATAATACTGATGCAAAATATCATACTTAAATAGGGAGGTTTGAACTTATGAAAGTTGTTGATAAAATAGCATTAGTACTTGTGATTATTGGTGCAATAAACTGGGGATTAATTGGTCTATTTCGTTTTGACCTAGTAGCAGCAATCTTCGGGGAGATGTCAGTTCTTTCAAGAATAGTATATGGCTTGGTTGGTGTGGCAGGTCTTTGGACAATAAAGCAACTATTTGATCACGAGTAAATAAAAAAACCAATGTGGATGTGAAGCCAATGGGGAAACCAATGGGGACGTATTACTTTGGCTTAAAAACTTTTTAAGCCAAAGTAATGCGTCCCTATTGGCTTCATAATTTGAAACTATTGCTCTTGCAAGAAAAATATGTTACAATATTGCTTGTAAATCAAAATAATAGGGGGCAAAAAATGATAGAGGCAAGTAATGTAACACTCCGCTTTGGAAAGAGAGTGTTATTTGAAGATGTAAATATAAAGTTCACAAAGGGAAACTGCTACGGCTTAATTGGAGCAAATGGAGCAGGAAAGTCTACTTTCTTAAAAGTTTTATCTGGAGAAATTGAGCCATCAAAAGGTGAAGTTCACATGGATAAAGGGGAAAGGCTTTCGGTTTTAAAGCAAGACCACTTTGCTTTTGAAGACTATACTGTAATAGATACAGTAATTATGGGAAATGGTGAGCTATATAAAATAATGAAGGAAAAAGACGAGATATATGCAAAACCGGATTTTTCAGAGGCAGATGGAATGAGGGCTGCAAAACTTGAAGAACGCTTCTCTGAACTAGATGGTTGGAATGCAGAATCTGATGCAGCAGTTTTGCTAAACAACCTTGGAATTGGTACAGAAAGTCATTATAAATATATGCGTGAACTAGAAGCAAAAGATAAAGTTAAGGTGCTACTTGCACAAGCTTTATTTGGAAATCCAGATGTGCTTTTACTAGACGAGCCTACAAATGACTTAGATTTAAAAGCTATTCAATGGTTACAAGATTTTTTAATTGATTTTGAAAATACAGTAATTGTTGTGTCACATGACAGATATTTTCTAAATAAGGTGTGCACAAACATTGCAGATGTTGATTTCGGTAAAATCAAATTATATCCTGGAAACTATGATTTCTGGCATGAATCAAGCCAACTTGCATTAAAGCAGATGAAAGAAGCTAATAAGAAAAAAGAAGAAAAAATAAAAGAATTACAAGAATTTATTGCAAGATTCAGCGCAAATGCATCAAAATCAAAACAAGCAACATCAAGGAAAAAATCTCTTGAAAAAATTGAATTAGACGAAATAAAACCATCAAATAGAAAATACCCTTACATAGATTTTAAGCCGGAAAGAGAGCCGGGTAAAGAAGTTTTAGAGGTACAGCATATATCAAAAACAATAGATGGAGTAAAGGTATTAAATGATGTTTCATTTGTTATAAACAGAGAAGATAAAGTAGCATTCTTAGCAGAAAATGAATTATCAAAAACTGCATTATTCCAAATAATTGCTGGTGAATTGGAGCCAGATGAAGGAGAGATAAAATGGGGAACTACTATAACTTCTTCATACTTTCCAAAAGACAATAATTATCTATTTAACGTGGATTTAAATTTGGTAGATTGGCTAAGGCAGTATTCAAAAGAACAGGACGAAACATATATCAGAGGATTTTTAGGAAGGATGCTATTTTCAGGCGAAGAGGCTTTAAAAAAGGTGAATGTATTATCTGGTGGAGAAAAAGTACGTTGTGTACTATCAAAATTAATGTTATCAGGTGCAAATTTACTTATATTTGATGAACCTACAAACCATCTAGATATGGAAAGCATTACTTCGCTAAACGAGGGAATGAGCAAATATAAGGGGGTAATATTATTTACCTCACATGATCACCAATTAACTCAAACTGTTGCAAATAAGATAGTTGATTTAAGAGAAGATAAGACAATTACAAAACAAGGAACATATGACGAATATTTAGAATTACAATAAAAAAGGTGGCTAAGCCACTTTTTTTATTGTATAGGAAAATCACATTTTGCAATAATTGCGAGACAGTGGGGACATGTCTTCACCTTTGGCGAAGTCTGTCCCCACTGTCTCAATTATGTTCTTATTAATAACTTTTTATTCTGTTTTTCCGTTTCCTAAAGCATCTTTGTAGAATACAATCATTGCGAATTGAATGTATGGTAATAACCAGAACATGCCAATTCCAAATGTTAATGCTGATAAGATAGCCCATCCAATGAAAGATAATTGTAAGAAGAACAATCTTCCTTTTCTTCCTTTCATTAATTCTGCACTTCTTTCAACAGATTCTTTTGCAGTGATATCTGGGTTTTCAATTGCAACTAATTGTGATAATTGATATGAATATGATTTAATAATTAACCATACTATAGCAACTATGTATAGAACAAATGCAATTCCAAGAAGAACTCCAAAACCACCTGAAGAACCTTTATCAAACATAGAAACAGCAGAACCAGCTGTACCAACAGCAACAAGTACGATAGCTACAACAAGTAAAATTACAGGAATTAGCATTTTAACTACAACCCATAAAGTTACTTTCCAAGATCTTGCGAAATTACTGAATCCTGTTGATAGAAAATCAAATAGTTTTACTTCTTCTCCATTAAAGAATTTTAGATAAGAAATAATTAAACCGTAAGCCAAAGGAATTTCAATAATTGCAACAGCTATACTTACTATAGTAGCAACTACAGTAGCTGACTTTGGAATTAATCCTTGAACAAATCCTATTACAAAAGATATAAGAAAATATCCAAGTGTAAGTAATGCTGCTTTGCCCCATCTACCTGTTAATTTTTTACGAGCCTCAGCTCTAACTTCTGATGATAACATAAATGTTACACCTCCCCTTTCATAACTATGCATATTATATTTCAAATATTCTATAATTGCAATACTTTTGTCAAAATTTGTCATAAATTGTGAGGCAATGGGGGACGGACTCACTTGACAGCTTATGATAAAATTAATCAAAAAAAGCAAAGGAGAAAAAAAGTGAATATTATAGAGATTATAGCAAATGAGTTAAATGTGGGAAAAAAGCAAGTTGAAAGTGCGGTAAATTTAATTGACCAAGGAAATACTATTCCATTTATTGCAAGATATCGTAAGGAAGTAACAGGAGGCTTAAGTGATGAGGTCTTAAGAAATTTAGATGAAAGACTTACATATCTAAGAAATTTAGAAGTAAGAAAAGAAGAGGTTTTAAGATTAATAGACGAACAAGGTAAATTAACAGATGAATTAAAAGAAGAAATCGAAAAAGCAACTATACTTTCAGAGCTAGAAGATCTTTACCGCCCATATAAACAGAAAAAGAAAACAAGAGCTACAGTAGCAAAGGCAAAAGGTTTAGAACCTCTTGCAATCATTATATGGGAGCAACAAGAAAAAAAAGATATTTATGAAATAGCAAAGCAATATATAAGTGAGGAAAAAAGTGTTACATCTGCAGAAGAGGCAATTGCAGGTGCGCTTGATATAATTGCTGAGATGATTTCAGATGATGCAAGTTTCAGGAAGAAAATAAAGTCACTTTGTTTCAGAGAAGCTGTTATTTCTAGCAAAGCAACAAAAGAGGAAAAATCAGCATATGAAATGTATTATGATTATTCTGAACCAATTTTGCATATACCAAGCCATAGAATTTTAGCAATAAACCGTGGAGAAGCGGAGGAGTTTTTAAAGGTAAAACTTGAAAAGCCAGAAGAAAAGATTTTAGGATTTATTAAATATAAGATAATAAAGCCAAAAACACAATTTGAAGCAATGTTGGAAAACACAATTGAGGATAGTTACAAAAGATTAATTGAACCATCCATAGAAAGAGAAATTAGAGCAGAATTAACCGAAAGAGCAGAGGAAAAGGCAATAAAGGTATTTGGGCAGAATGCGAAACAATTATTACTACAACCTCCAATTAAAGGAATAACAGTAATAGGGTTTGACCCTGCATATAGAACAGGGTGCAAAATAGCTGTAATAGATGAAACTGGAAAACTACTTGACTATACAACAGTATATCCAACAGAGCCACAAAATGATGTAGAAGGCGCAAAAAAGGTTTTAAAGGACTTAATAAACAAATACCATGTTACAATGTTTGCAATAGGCAATGGAACAGCTTCGCGTGAATCTGAACAATTTGTATCAGACCTTATAAAAGAAATGCCACAAACAATATATTACTCTATTGTAAGTGAAGCAGGAGCATCTGTTTATTCAGCTTCTAAGCTTGCAACGGAAGAATACCCAGACATAAATGTATCAATTCGTGGTGCAATATCAATTGCAAGAAGATTACAAGACCCGCTAGCAGAGCTTGTAAAAATAGACCCGAAGGCAATTGGTGTTGGGCAATATCAACATGATGTAAATCAAAAGAAATTATCAGAAAGTTTAACTGGTGTTGTAGAAGATGCTGTAAACTCGGTAGGCGTTGATGTAAATACAGCAACTCCTTCATTATTATCATATGTTTCAGGAATAAATGGCACTATAGCAAAAAACATAGTCAAATACCGTGATGAAAATGGAAAGTTAAAACAAAGGAAAGAATTGCTAAAAGTACCGAAGCTTGGAAAGTCAGCATTTGAACAGTGCGCAGGATTCCTTAGAATTTTTGGACGGTGATAATCCATTAGAAACAACAGCAGTGCATCCAGAAAGCTATGAGGCAACAGAAAAGTTATTGGAAAAGTTAGGCTATAACAAGCAGGACTTACTAGATAAAGAAAAACTAAAAGAAATAAAAGAAAATGTTAAAAGTGTAGATTTAAAAGAAACATCAAAAGAGTTAAACATAGGCGAATTAACCTTAAAAGATATACTAGAAGAAATTTCAAAACCAGGAAGAGACCCAAGAGAAGAGATGCCAAAACCAATACTACGATCAGATGTGTTAAAATTCGAAGACTTAAAAGAGGGTATGGAGCTTACTGGGACTGTACGAAATGTAGTAGATTTTGGAGCATTTGTAGATGTAGGTGTAAAACATGACGGGCTAGTACATATATCCCAAATGTCAGACAGCTACATAAAACATCCATCGCAGGTGGTTTCTGTAGGAGATATAGTAAAAGTGAAAGTAATTGGAATAGATATGGAGAAACAAAAAGTAAGCCTGAGCATGAAGTAATAATAAAAAATAGGTAAGCCAAAGGGGACATGTCTTCGCTTTGCGAAGACTGTCCCCTTTGGCTCATATTTGTTTCATTTTCGTCAACATTTATGCACTAAATTTTTCTTGAATCTCTTTTATTTTATTAAATTCATTTTCCAAAATTTCCAAAAACACCTTTGCAATTTCAGGATCAAATTGTGTTCCGCTACACCTTCTAAATTCTTCCTTAACAACTTCAATTGGAAGAGCTGTTCTGTATGGTCTAACAGAAGTCATAGCATCAAACGTATCTGCAACTGCAGCAATTCTTGCTAAATATGGAATCTCTTCTCCTTTTAATTTAGAAGGATAGCCGTTTCCATCATATCTTTCATGGTGATGAAGAACAATTGGTATCATATCGGCAAATATACTTGCATTTGATAATATGTGTGCACCAATTGATGGGTGATTTTTTATTTGTGAGTATTCATCATCAGAAAGTTTTGCATCTTTAAGTAAAATAGCATCTGGCACACCAATTTTGCCAATATCATGGAACAATCCGCCAATACGTAATATCCTTAAATCACTTTCAGAAAGACCTAATTTTTCTCCAATTAAAACTGAAAAAGCAGAAACACGGTCTGAATGACCTCTTGTATAAACATCTTTTGCTTCAACAGTTTGGCGAAGTGTTTCAATACTTTCCATATAAGCTTTTTCAAGTTTTTCATAGGTATCGCTTAATTCTTCATTTATTTTCTTTATTGTATTCATTTGTTCAATAGATTTAATTCCAGATTCAATTAAAAGTAATAGTTGATCTTGTTTATCGCTTTTTTCACAGTAACCTTGAATATCAAGCCTGCGAATAGTTTCAAGTGGTGGAGCTAAATCTTTATGACCTGTAAGTAACAATATATATAAATCTTTATTAAACTTTCGTATCTCTTCAACAACGGCATCACCATGAATAGGAGTCATTATAAAATCTAGAATAAGTAAATCGAAATGCTCGTTTTTGATTTTTTCTACAGCTTCTACTGGATTTGTAAGACCAGTTAAATTATAGCCAGAACGCCTTAAAAACACAGATAGAGTATCAATTACACCTGGGTCATCATCAACGGCTATAATTTTATACTGTGAGTTTTCATTCTCTACAATACCTTTTCTCATAAATGTATTTCCTTTCTTTTAATTTACATTTGAATTATATAAGTAAAACAACAAAAAATCAAGATGTTTGGGAAAATATTTATAATCATTGCTATAAGAACATAAGTTACTATAATAATAGATGAAATATAGCAATTTTTCGGTTCAACTGCGGACGCTTCGCTATTTTTTGTAATCACCTTTGGAGCAGCTTTTTAAGCTGACTCCAAAGGTGTACAAAAAATACCTCGTTTCACCTGCAAAATTCTATATTTCATCTATTAAGTTTTATAATAATCATTTACTTACCAAATACAAATTGTTACCAACCTCATAATGAGAATTAGGTCCTTCATAAATTTGCTCTACATTTTTAAAATCAGATTTTTCTTTAATCTGATTAATAATGTTCTCATTATCCATGTAATTTTTAATGCACAAAACGTAGGAGCTTTCACTATTCAACTCTTCATTATTTATCACATATTTTAATTCATCTTCGTTAGCATTTATAATAAGTGACTTTTCATAAATCATCATTTCAGGTACGCTCTGCATATGGCAGAAGAAGTTATCATAAACATACACAAAAGACTTATCTTTGTTTTCTTCAGCAATATCAAGACATCTTTGATAATCGCTATACAAAAATAGTGGTTTTGAGGTAATAAACCCAACTAATACCAACAAAACAGAAATTATAGTTACGGTTACTTCTTTATAGTTAAGAGAATCTAATACAAATATAATGAGTATTGTTATAAATGGTATCATAGGCATAACATATCTTAATTCCTGAAAGGAGGTCATTTTAACTGCTACAAAGAAAAACAGTACACTAGGAATTACTAGTAATGATATTATAAATTTGTCTTTTGACTTTACAAATAAATATATAATTAGCTGTGCAAAAATTATTAATATGCCTGCAAGTAATAGACTATTTGTACTATTAATTGAGAAAGCATATGCAAGGTGTACTAAATATTGCCAACAATGTGTAAAGAATTCACCATTGCCTAAATTGGTTATTCCTCTATCTGAATAAAGTAGGTGATTTATGCAGGGAATAAAGAGCAAAACACCAATTATAGCGTAAATGACATGGCATCCTAGATAGATTAATATTTTTCTCCAGCCAGTTTTTTTTCTAATCATTTGAATTATCATTAATCCAAATAAGAAAACGGCATAAATTGCAAAGAAATACTGGGTTAAAAAGCCTAATACAGTTATGATTCCTAGAAAAATCATATCCTTTTTGCTAAAGGCAAAATTATTTTTGTATATTTTAAAAGTATAATACAAATACAGTAAAACAAACAAAGTAAGTAGCATATACATTCTTTGATATAAAACCATTGAAATAGTTCCCATAGACAGGCCATATAAAATAAGTCCTGCATATTGTAGCTTTTCTTTGCCAAGCAACTTAAATATCTTGCAAATTACAAGACAGCTTAGGACAAAAGTGGTTGCATTTACAATAAATACATTATATTTTGTAAACTGTCCACCAAATAGCATACTAGAAAAATGCACTAATGCATAAAAAAACGGTGGATGATTATCATATGCTTGGTTTTGATATACGGATTGCAAATTTAAATAATTATCCTTGCTTAAAGTAATAAAATCTGTTACGTATTCGCGCGAAAGCCATATTGGAACCTTATTTTCCCATGGTTCTCCATATGCCCACATAAGTCCATTTAAAGGATTTACAGAAGAAATAGATGTATATATTTCATCTTCGTGAAAGCCTTTTTTCTGGGTTTGAAAGAAGAACATCACTCCAAGCATAACAATAATTAAAACTGCTATAATAACTTTTTCAATATTTTCTTTTTTCATTTAGAATCACCTGCTCAAATTATAGCATGAAATTTGCAGTATAACAATAAAATTTTCCAAATCTGGTTGACAAAGCTAAAAAAAACGCATATAATATAAACATAAATTGAAGGGGATAAATAACAATGAGTAAAAGAAATAATAATCATAATTGTTGCTTTTGTTAAATACTCTATCTGTTGTAGATATGAGTAAATTTTAGCATACCTGCAATAGTGATTATATTTCATTTTAAATAGATTATAAGAACTATGTGGGAAAAAAACACATAGTTTTTTTGTTGAGCTAAGGGGACACACCTTCTGCTAAGGAATGCTGCCATTGGCTCAGAGTAAAACACATTTTAAAAGGGAGGAATGCAGATGAAAATTTACAATTCAATGACAGGCAGAAAAGAGGAATTTGTTCCAATAGATGGGAACAATGTTAAAATGTATGCCTGCGGAGTAACTACATACGACTTAAGCCATATAGGTCATGCAAGGCAAGCAATAGTGTACGCAATGATTGCAGATTATTTAAGATACAGAGGGTATAATGTAAAATATGTTAGAAATTATACAGACGTTGATGACAAAATAATTGCAAGAGCAAATGCACTTGGAAAAGATGCACTAGAATTTTCTAAATATCAAATAGAAGAAACAGAAAAGGACATGGCAGGGCTACATATTACAGAAGCGGATATTAAAACAAAAGCATCGGAGTATATTAGCAAGATTATTGAATTTGTAGATGGATTGATAAAAAAAGATATGGCATATGTAGCTCCTAATGGAGATGTATATTACAAAGTAAGGAATTTTAGAAACTACGGAAAGCTATCACATAGAAAAATAGACGAACTTTTAAATGGTGTTCGTGTAGAAGTAGAAGCGGGCAAGGAAGATCCAATAGATTTTGCTCTTTGGAAATCTGCAAAAACGGGCGAAATATCTTGGGACTCACCTTGGGGGAAAGGTAGACCAGGCTGGCATATAGAATGCTCTGTAATGGCAACAGATACACTAGGAGAGACCATAGACATACATGGTGGAGGAAGAGACCTAATATTCCCACACCACGAAAATGAAATAGCACAAAGTGAAGCATTAACAGGAAAAGAATTTGCCAAATATTGGTCACATTGCGGATTAATAAAAATAAATGGAGAAAAAATGAGCAAATCTCTTGGAAATTCTCTTACAATAAGAGATGCTTTAAAAATGTATAATTATGAAGTATTAAAATATGTAATGCATTCAAAACACTATGCATCAGATATTGATATTCATGATGAAGACTATACACAAGCAGAGAAACACATGTACTATTTCTGCAACTCAATTGGAGCTATGCAAAAATTTATACAAAACTATAACGGAAACGCTAGTGGGGAAAAACTAGAAGATGAAACAGTAAATACTGTAAAAGAAAAGTTTATAGAAGCAATGGATGATGATTTTAATACTTCAAGTGCTATTGCAAATTTGCATGTTATTTTTAAATATGTGAATAATATAATGAAAACGGCAAATAAAGGAAATAGACAGATTACTGCAAATACAGTTGCAAAAATATTGGAAGATGTAAAAGAATGCTATGGTGTACTTGGATTTTTTACACAAAATCCATCAGAATTTATAAATGAAATGAAAAATAAATATTTAAGAAAAATAAATTTAGATCCAGAATATATTGGAGAAGAAATACAAAAAAGAGCCAACGCAAAGAAAGACAAAGACTATGCTACGGCAGATACTATAAGAGCAGAACTAGACGAAAAGGGTATTATTTTGAATGATACACCTGAAGGGACGGTTTGGGACATGAAGGCATTGTACTAATACTCTAAAACAGAGGACACACATTGGCTTATGAATGCCTAAAATGCCTCAACAGTAGCGCGAGGGAAGTTCCATATTTTTTTCTTCGAGTGATTCCGGGGTGACCGCCGTAGCAATTGTTCGAGCGATAGCGAGTTACAATTGCTAGGATGGGGCAACGAGAAAGAAAAAAATATAACTTCCCGGGAGCGGATTTTAAATAATTTTTATTGAAATATTATTAAATATATTATAAAATAAAAACAAATTAAAGGAGGACAATCTTATGAAGGTTAAATCAATTAAGGAAGTATACGAAATTGCAGATAGAGGCGAACTTGGAGAAGTGTATCTTGGAGGCTGGGTACGCACATCTAGATTATCAAAAGCAATAGGTTTTATTGAATTGTTTGATGGAACAATTCAAAAAACAATTCAAATAGTATTTGATGATAAACTAGAGAATTTTGAAGAAATTTCAAAGATAACAATAGGTAGTTGCTTAAAGGTTTTAGGAGATATTGTGCTTTCTCCAAATGAGCAGCAAAAGTATGAGATTCAAGCTAAAAAAATAGAGGTGGAGGGCTTAGCAGACCAAAGCTATCCTTTGCAAAAAAAGAGACACTCATATGAATATTTAAGAACACTTCCTCATTTAAGAGCCAGAACAAATCTATTTTCTGCAATATTTAGAGTAAGGTCTGTTTTAAATTATGCAATTCATAAATATTTAAATGAAAATGGCTTCGTATATGTTCCAACACCATGTATAACAACTTCAGACTGCGAGGGAGCAGGAGAGGTATTCAAAATTACAACTGTGGATTTCGATAATTTGCCATTAAATGAAGAAGGAAAATTCGATTATTCACAAGATTTCTTTGGCAAGCCAGCATATATGACTGTAAGCGGACAATTAAACGTGGAGCCTTTTGCTATGGCATATAGAAAAGTTTATACATTTGGTCCATGCTTTAGAGCAGAAAACTCAAATACGACTCGACATGTAGCAGAATTCTGGCAAGTAGAGCCTGAAATGGCATTTGCAGATTTAGATGACTTAATTGAAACAATAGAGGGACTAAGTAGGTATATCATAAAATATGTACTAGATAATTGTCAGCTAGAATTAAAATTATTTGACCAATTTGTTGAGCCGGGTTTAATTGCAAAACTTGAAAATGTAGCAAATTCAAACTTCGCAAGAATTAGCTATAAAGATGCAATGGAAATACTTAAAAAATCTGGAAAAGAATTTAGCGTTCCTGTAGACACAGAGGGTGGAATCCAAACAGAGCATGAAAGATATTTAGCAGATGAATACTTTAAAAAACCTGTTTTTGTTGCAGATTATCCAAAAGGAATAAAAGCTTTCTACATGAAGGTAAATGACGACGGAGAGACAGTTGCTGCAACAGATTTACTATTCCCTGGCCTTGGAGAAATAGTAGGTGCAAGTCAAAGGGAAGCAAGATATGATGTTTTAGTAAACAGAATTAAAGAAATGGGATTAAACCCAGAGGATTACAGCTGGTATACAGATTTAAGACGATTTGGAACATGCACACATAGTGGTTTTGGAATGGGATTAGAAAGAATGATGAGATATATAACAGGTATGGAGAATATTAGAGATGTAATACCATACCCAAGAGCACCAAAATACGCAGAATTTTAATAGTGTAAAGTAATATATGAGCAATCGTAGCGGAGCGACTTAAATGCTCCATAAGAACTCTAAAGAGGTGATAAAATGCAAGAAAAAATCGAAGCAAAAACACTGCCAGGTTTTATGGAGCTTTCTCCACAAGACCAAATAAAATTTAATGAAATGATGGAAACTATAAAGCGTTCATATGAACGCTTTGGATTCTTACCCTTAGATACACCAGTTATTGAGTATTCAGAAGTGTTACTTGCAAAAGCAGGTGGAGAAACTGAAAAGCAAATATATAGATTCACAAAAGGCGAGACAGACCTTTCACTTAGGTTTGACTTAACAGTACCACTTGCAAAATATGTAGCAGAATACGAGGGAGCATTGAGTTTTCCATTTAAAAGGTATCAAATAGGAAAGGTGTATCGTGGAGAAAAAGCGCAAAAAGGCAGATACCGTGAATTTTATCAATGCGATATAGACATAATTGGAGATGAAAATTTAAGCATAATAAATGATGCACAAATGCCAGTTGTAATATATAATACATTTAAAGAACTGGGGTTTGACGATTTTACAATATGCATAAATAACCGCAAAATTCTAAATGGGTTATTTAATAATTTAGGCTTAACTGAAAATGCAGCAGATATTTTAAGAATAATTGATAAAATAGATAAAATAGGGACAGAAGCAGTAGCCTTAGAGCTTAAAAATTTAGGTTTAAAAGAAAACAACATAAAAAAAATAATGGAATTTATTTCTATTAAAGGAAATAAAGATGAAAAATTAGAGTCGCTTGATAAACTTGATATAGTAGATGAAACCTTTAAAACAGGACTTCAAGAGTTAAGGGATACTGTAAAATACATACGTGCATTCGGCCTTCCGGACAACTACTTTGATATAGACTTAAAAATTGCAAGAGGCTTAGATTATTACACAGGAACAGTATATGAAACATTTTTAAATGAATATAAAAAATTAGGAAGCATTTGCTCAGGAGGAAGATATGATAACTTAGCAGAATATTATACAGATAAAAAACTTCCGGGAGTTGGAATTTCTATAGGACTTACAAGACTATTCTATCAGCTAAATGAGATAAATCAAATAAAAGTAAAAAAAGAAGCAATATCTGATGTAGTAGTAATTCCAATGGATGAAGACATTGAAGAAAGCCTACAAGTTGCAACTAAATTAAGAAGCTGTGGAATAAACACAGATGTATACTTAGAAGATGCTAAAATAAAAAAGAAAATGAAATACGCAGACAAATGGCAAATTCCATATGCCATAATAATAGGCGAAGAAGAAAGACAAACAAAAATGTATACGCTTAAAAATATGAAAACAGGAGAACAGGTAAGAGAAACAATAGAGAAAATAATAAAAACAATTAAAGATGAGTAGTGCGAAGCACTACTCATCTTTAATTGTTTTTTCAAGAAAATATTTTTCATACATATCTTTACTGTAAATCACTATTAGTACCAAATACATAATTCCTACAAATTTCATTTCTAAATTAAATGAACTAAATAGCAAATACATATATCCATAAAGAGAAATTAATTCTATCATTACAGGTATATAAAATTTTTTCCTATTAAATAGCAAATAAAGAAGTGCTAATATATCTCCCATAAATAAATACCTATCATGCATATGTGGCAAGAAAAATGTGGCTATCATAACAGACCATAGACCAAATTCGATTATTGCTCTGGAGTCGAACTTGGTTTTTTTATATAGTACAAGAAAAGCAATTATAATATATATAAATAAAGTAATAAAAATTCCTGCAGGTGGTATAACTGCGTTTGGTGTATCAACTAGGTGTGAAGAACCTCCAAAAAATATACTATAAAAATTAGGGAAATTAAGAGTAATATATTCATTATATGTTCCAATTTGACTTATATATACGTTTATACAATTTTCCAATGTATTACCAAATATTAGCGAAGGAATACACATTACAAAATTTACTGCTACTGGAATTAGAAAATGAAAAATTGAAAATTTCCTTTCCGAAATATACACTAATATATATAGTGGCAGGATAAATATAAACTGCAATTTAAATGAAAATGCTATACCTAAAAATATAAATGCTTTTACATATTTTTGTTTTATTAAGTATAATAATGAAATCAATATAAATGCTGTATATATTGAATCTGCTTGAGCCCAACAAGCTGAGTTAAGGAAAACAGTAGGCAAAAATAATGTGGTAGCATATAGCAACAAAGCAATTTTTTCTTTGTGCTTATTTCCTTTTAAAATATATAGTGCGATTTTAAAAACTGCTATTGCACAAACAAAATCAAATATAACTGATACTGTTTTTATAGACACCAAAGATGATAAGGGTAAATATGTAAGGAACGCAAGTAATGTCATGTATGGAGCATTATAATTTCCAATTCCTTTGCCTAGGGCAAATAACCCTCCACCAGTTCGTAACTCTTCAAACCATGGCTTTAAAAACATTTCATAATCGCCATACGAGTAATCATATAGCTGAACCCTTAAAGAAATTGCAAGTACACTTATAATTACGAAAAAAATCCATATTTTATATTTATCA
This sequence comes from uncultured Clostridiaceae bacterium, assembly GCA_947167695.1. Classification (GTDB taxonomy): domain Bacteria; phylum Bacillota; class Clostridia; order TANB77; family CAG-508; genus UMGS1754. The sequence goes on along the minus strand of CAMVIX010000001.1, from coordinate 31,720 downwards.
ATAAAATTCCATAAATTTTGTGTAAATTGTTTCAATTTATATTAACTCCTTCCTTTAAAAAATCCACGTGCTTAACCAACGAAGCGATTCTACATATGTGTTTGGAACAGGCATACCAGATGATACTGGATAAAATACCCAGAACATTATAAAGACAATTAACATGTAGCCCCATATAATCCATTTTTTATTAAACTTTTCATATAAAAATTTTATAAAATCGACAATTGCAAACATTACAAAAGGCAAAGCCATAAAGTAATGATACAAGAACATTACTCTACCAATGAATACATATGGTAGCCAAACTGAAAGATACATTACAATAATGAATATTTCTTCTTTTTTTCTTTTGGCGATTAATTTAATTAATACATATATAAGGGCTATAACGCCAAACCACCAAATAGCAGGGTTACCAATATTTGAAATTGTAGAAACGGTGCTATCATTTATATGACCGACACGTAACCAAACTGGCTTTAACATAATAGGCCAAGTATACCACGACGATGAAAATGGATGAGTTGCAGTTAATGTAGAGTGGAAATTAAACATATCATAAGTTAATTTAAAGAAATCATCCATATTGTTAATTTTTCCATGAACAGTTTCAAAATTAAAATAAATTGAAATATAGATAATACATGGAATTATAACAAAAAACAAAACACAAGCAAGCATAATTATTATATTTTGCTTATCAAATTTTTTCGCTTTAATACTATCATATATCATTTTTCCAAAGAATATAAGTGCAAGACCAAGGCCTGTATAAAATCCCATCCATTTTACACAAACTGCACATCCAAAGAACAACCCACAAAAGAACAGATTAAAAAGCTTCTTTTTCAAGGTTGCATCATTTCCAAGGAGAAAATACCTATACATAAATAGTGCACTTGTTAAACAAAAGAATATTAAGCTTCCATCAACAGTACCAAGCCTGGTTTGAGAAAAGTGAAAATTATCAAATGCCATTAAAAATGCTGCAAGAAAGGCATATAAGCGTTTTTTAAATATTAATTTTCCTAAAATATACATCACAATGATTATGCCTATTCCAGCTAAATTTCCCATTAGCCTATATGAAAATGGACTAATTCCGAATAGAACAACTGGAATAGATTGCAAGATTTTTCCAAGGTGAGGGTGAGTATATTCTGTTGCAGGAAGTCCATTTGCATACTCATAGCTACTTGTTGCAAAATATATTTCGTCAAAATATGCAGAATTTTCATGACTAATTACTTCGGGCACAGTATTAGGCTCATCTATTAGCTTTTTACCTTCGCTATAATCGGTTGCAATTTTTATTTTATTTGAAAATTTATCATAAAGCTGTATTTCTCCTATATTGCCATTTTTCTTAGGGAATATTTTAATGTATTTATAAGTTCCATTAATGTTAAGGTCTGTCCAGGCAAGAACAAAATCATTTATTTCACCTAAATTTGAGTAATTAATGCCGTCTGCAGAACCGAACACATCAAACTTTCCTTCTTTATCTCCTAAAAAATATCGTAATTTTGAAATTTGTGTTGGCTTTTCTAATTCAAATATTGTTTCTTGCCCATAAGTAAACTCACCAAATGTCTGAGGACTAACGATGTTACCTAAACGTATGAATGAAATTATACTATAGACAATTACTAAAATACCTATAATAAGAATATCTTTTACGTAATCTTTACTTAAAATTGACTTTATTTTCATATATACCCCCATGTTTATTTTATTTTATTTTATATAATGTTTCAGTACCAATATTTTTTATTTTTTCAAGTTTGTCTAAAATTTGAACGTTTAAATTGTATGAATTCAATTCGTAATTTCCAACATATACATATTCTATATTGTTTTTAGTGCAAAAAGCAACTAAATCCTCATAAGAGCCTTTATATACATTTTCAACTTCTTTACTACGCCTGCTATATTCATCACCAAGACCATGGAAATAGACATATAGGGAAGAGCCAACATATATGTTACGACCTGCTAAAGTAGCTACAGGATTAATAAAGGTTGTGGATGTTAAGAATACAGCATTTTTTGGAGTGTTTTCTTTTATGTATTCGCTCATTTCTATCATATCTTTTGAAAAGGTTTCATACATTCCGCCACTATAAATTTCTCTTCCAATTGTAAGAACACCTGAAAATGTACCTAGAAAGATTATTAATATTGCTACATAAACACTACCTTTAATCCCTTTGAGTCTGTTCCAAATATATATAAACCAGTCACTTACTAAAATAGTAATTATCATATAGCTAATAAACAGCAGCTTATTATTATCATATTCATTAGGCTGGAATAAGACAAGTTCTGCTACAGCAAATACTGCTAAAGCACTGACAAACAGCTTTTTATTGTCTTTATTGGCATAAATCACTGCTGGTAATGCAAACAGTGCTATTATACCCCAATTTTTAATGTAAAACCAGATATATGGATCTTGTTGATTTACCCAATTAAAATGAAATCTAATTGGATAACTATTTTGAGATGTTTGCTGAAATGTCCATAAAAAAAGTTGCGGAACAGCTAAAATAGCAGTAATTGTGCCAAATATTACCCAATTAATAATATATTCTTTCTTGTTTTCTTCCTTAAAAAGAAATGCAAAGAATAGTGTAGCACAAATAATACCCAAAGCTAGAAACGAATGTGTATGTATCATGGGAAGACATCCAGCGAGAATTCCAGTAATTATGTAACTCTTTCTGCTTTTATTTTTTAAAGCATCAACTAAAAACCACAAACATGGTAAAAATACACACCATCCAGCCATAGTAGTCCTTTGCGGTATTATCATATCACATATAGAGTTTGCCCAACGGATATTATTTTCATTGAGATTTGTTGGCGTTTTATAAAATTCAGTAAAAATTCTTGTAAATATTGTACTATCTTGCCTAGCACCATTTAGAAAGTAAGTAAAGCCGAATCCACCACATAGAAAAAAGAACAAAGTAGCGAGCACGGCAACAGATTTTTTATTTGTAATTTTATATCCAACAAAATAAAATCCCATTACAAGTAGCATAGCTATTACATAGCTTGGAATAAGTACAGCCCACCTTAAAGGACAGCCAAACAGATACAAACTTGATGATAACATGTTCACAAAGAAAGGATAATCTAGCTTATACCCAGAAAGGAATACATAGTCTGGAGGGAATTTTCCTTGTTCTGCAATACTTGTTATAAAGCCTAAATGCATATTCAAATCACCATAGGTGGCTTGTCCACTTGCAACTCCTCCGCTTTCCGTAGGGACTAGAATATGATTTGTTAATAAAACAGAGATTAGTACAGTAAGTGGCAATATTAAGAATATAAACACTTTTTTATGGTTAGTTTCACTTTTGGAAAACACTATATTTTTTATTCCATTTAACCCATTTTTCTTTATTATAAAAAGCAAAGGTAAAAATGATAAAATTAATAATATGATGTGACTTAAAACAGTAAAACCAAAAAATAAAGATGGAATAATTATTCCGCACGATTGCAATTAAATTACCTAAAATTCCACCTATCCAAAGGCAAAAGAATGGATCTTTGTCCTTTAAGGCAAATCGTGCATATATAAAGCCAATTAATAAAAAATATAAATACAAAATTATACCTAACATTTTGGTTTTCCTTTCATTATTAATTTATAAATGGGTTTTTCAATGCAATAAGTCATAAAGCATGCAACGGCAAGAGAAAAGACTATGCACAAAAAGTATCAAAGTCATCTTTATCCATTCTTTTCTCCTGTTTTTTCATAAAAAGATTATATTACAAGGAAAGCAAATTAGCAAGCATTTTATTTAGGCATTGATAGTTACTGAATAATGGGACAAAAACAACGTCCCCTTGTCCCACGTCCCCTTGTCCCTTCGGCTATTTAGTTAAGGAAAATATTATTTTGTAACCGTTGACAATTAATGCTGTGCAATATATAATAGGACTATGATATAAAGGATTATATATAAGAAATGGAGCGATAGTATGAAAAAAGTATCTGTAGTTATTCCAATGTATTATGAAGAAGAAGTAGCAGAAGAATGCTATAAGAGAGTTAAGGGTGTTTTAACTTCTCTTGAAAATTACGATCATGAGATTATTTTTATCAATGATGGTAGCAAAGACAAAACATTAGAAATCTTAGAAGAAATTGCAAGTAAAGATGAAAAAATAAAGGTTGTATCTTTTTCAAGGAACTTTGGACATCAATGTGCAGTAACTGCTGGAATAAAGTATGTTACAGGGGATGCAATTGTAATTATTGATGCAGATTTGCAAGATCCACCAGAATTAATACCTGAGATGCTTAAATACTGGGAAAATGGCTACGAAGTTATATATGGAAAGAGAAAATCAAGAGAAGGAGAATCTGGCTTTAAACTATTTACTGCTAAAATGTTTTATAAAACATTAAATGCTTTATCAGATGTAGAAATTCCAAAGGACACAGGAGATTTTAGATTAGTAGATAGAAAAGTAATAGATGTTGTAAATTCACTTCCAGAACATAATAAATTTTTAAGAGGACTATTTAGCTGGGTAGGCTTTAACCAAACTCCATTTGAATATGAGAGAAAAGAGCGTTTTGCGGGCAAAACAAAATATCCACTTAAAAAAATGCTTAAACTTGCAGGAGATGGAATATTAAGCTTTTCTACAAAGCCACTGAAATTGGTAGGTGTGCTTGGAGGATTATCGGTAGTTATTTCGTTTATTATACTAGTATATTCAATATTATCATTCGCTTTTAAGTGGAACAATTTAGCAGCAGGATGGACATCGCTTATGGTAACAATGACATTTATGTTCGGAATAACTTTAATTTCGATATGGATGCTTAGCGAATACATTGCGAGAATTTATGATGAAGTAAGAGGAAGGCCACAATACATAATTAAGAAAAAAATTAATATAGATGATTAAGAGGAGAATATCATGAAGAGAATTTTAAGTGGCATTCAGCCATCTGGTACATTAACATTGGGTAACTATTTTGGAGCACTTAAAAATTGGGTAAAGATTCAACACGAATATGAATGTATGTACTTTATAGCAGACTTACACTCAATTACAGTAACTCAAGCCCCAAATAATTTAAGAGAAAACACAAAAAAAGCAGTAATGCAATACATAGCATGTGGCTTGGACCCAGAAATAAATACAATTTTTGTACAATCACACGTACACGAGCATGCAGAGCTTGCGTGGGTGTTAAATAATTCAGCATACATGGGTGAGCTTAGTAGAATGACACAATTTAAAGATAAATCTAAATCACAAAAAGAGGATGCAATAAAAGTAGGATTATTCGATTATCCAGTATTAATGGCAGCAGACATACTATTATACGACCCAGACTTAGTTCCAGTAGGGCAAGACCAAAGGCAACACTTAGAGATAGCAAGAGTAATTGCCAGAAGATTTAATAACCAATATGGAAAAGAAATATTTAAGATTCCAGATGGATATATTGCAGAAACTGGAGCAAAAATAATGAGCCTGCAAGATCCACTAAAAAAGATGTCTAAATCAGATGCAAACCCAAATGGATTTATTTCTCTATTGGATGACAGAGATACTATTATAAAAAAATTCAAAAAAGCGGTTACAGATTCAGAAAATATTGTAAGATATTCAGACGAGCAGCCAGGAATTAAAAACCTTATAAATATTTATTCATGTGTAACAGAAAAAACTCCAAAGGAAATAGAAAAGGAATTTGAAAGTGTAGGCTATGGCAATTTCAAAATGGCTGTTGGAGAAGTAGTTGCAGATTGTTTATTAAAAATACAAACAAAATATGATGAATTAAATAAACCAGAAAATGAGGGAATGTTAAGAAATATTTACGAAAAAGGTGCAAATAGAGCAGAAGAAATAGCTTCAAAAAAATTACGTGAAGTATATGATACAGTAGGATTCGTAGTAAGATAATTCATATGAAGCTAAGTTTTTCTTGCTCACAGAAAAACAAAAACTTGACAAAAAATGGGAAATATGTTAACATAATAAAAGACGTGCCGACATGGTACTTTTTCATAAATTAAGTTTCAATGAAGGGACGGTGCTAGCAATGGCAACAAAAAACAGACCTCGGCTTGTCAGAGAAAATAGCATTGTTTTGGTAATAATCGATTATGGCGGAGGCGATATTGAAGCGATGCGCGCCAAGGTTGTTACTGAACCGATGCAGCTCGATGGAGAGATTACACTTGATTCCCCAATTGGAAAAGCGATTTTTCGCAAAAAAGAGGGGGAGGTAATTGAGTGCAAACTTCCAAACGGAGAAATCGCAAAGGTAACTATTAAGAAAGTTGAAACTTAGGACAAAGAGAGAGCAAGGAATTGCTCTCTTTTTGTTGCATAGGAAACAACTATGAAACTTTGAGTCTCGCATGCACAAAGTGAAAATAAACTTTTATTTTCAAAAGAAAAATCGCACTTTTTATGGAGCACCTAAGTAGCTCCGCTACGAATTATATTGCAAACGTTGTAGCGGAGAACAAGCGAAGCGCGTTCTCCATAAAGTGGCGAAGCCACCTATGTTCTCACATTTGGGGACGGGTTTGAAACCTGTCCCCAGATGTGGAATTGCATTCAAATAAAAAGAGTTCAAAAAAGTAAATAACTATGGTATAATATTTTTATAAAATTTTGAAAAGGAGAAATAAAGATGAGTGAAAAGGAAAAAAGAATTAAACCAAATGAAATGAGAGAGTTCTGGATAGGTGTTATTTTACTTACTGTGGGATTGTTCATGTTAAGTATGAAGGTAAGAGTGCATACTGGTTGGGGTGGCTTTTATATAGGCTTCTTTCCTGTAACATCAGGAACAATAATAATTCCATTACTAATAGCGGTTGTTTGGTATTTTATCAAGCCAAAATCTGTTATGCCAAAAATATTAGCGCTCTTAGGTGCGCTAATAATAGTAGTTGCAATAATAATGAGTGTAAGTATTACATTTGTTTCAACGAGTTTATTTGAATACATACTAATATTTACTATTTCAGCTGCAGGATTAGGACTTGTTTTAAAGACCTTGTTTACAGATAAGAAAGAAAAGAATGATGAATAACTAGGCTTACTTTGGGGATGTGATTTCGGGGACGTGTCTAAAAATTATTTAAAATAAATAATTTTTAGACACGTCCCCGAAATCATCCTCTTCACGTCTCAAAAATCATTGTTCTCCTACTACTGGTAAATGAATAAAGAACGCTGTTCCTTTTCCTTTTTCAGATTCAAATGTAATGTTTCCATTAAAGTGTGCTCTAATGTTTGAGTATGACATAAATAGTCCAAGACCGGTTCCATTTTTACCTTTTGTAGTAATCATCTCTTTAAATAGCTTTTCTTTTACTTCTTTTGATAGCCCAGGACCATAGTCACGAATTTCAATTATAAGCTCATTTCCTTCTTTAGTAAAGTTCATATCTATACTATTATCAGGTTTTCCATCATAACATTGAATTGCATTAGAAATCATATTATTGATAACTTGAACTAAACTGTTTATATTTCCTTCAAGCTCTAATGCAGGGTCTACATTCATACCAACATTTAAAGAAACTAATGCATTTTTAAGTTCATGTCTCATTAAGATATTAACTCGTTTAACAAGTTCCTCTACATTAAAGTTAACTGCTTGTTCATTAGATAAGGTAACAGCTTGTCCTTTAACAGCAGTAATTACATCAGACATATAACTTGTATAATCCTTAACTTTATCAACCCAAGTACGCATATCTTTTGCAATATCGTGGTGGTCAACAGCGGTTACTTCAGGGTCTTCTATTGATGAATCATATTCATTGATTAAATCTGTAAGCCCTTCTGCAGCACCGGCAATAGACATAATAGGAGTTTTTAAGTTATGTGCAATACCACCAATCATTTGCCCAAGTGATGCCAAACGTTCACGTTCAACTAATAAATCCTGGCTGTTTTGTATAGTTTTAATATCTTTAATATGCTGAGTGATGTCTTTAAACAGAATTAATATTCCGTATAATAGATCCATTTGAAGTAATACTACTTATTTCAATGTTAAAATATTTATTTAATTTTTTTGAATTTTTTTCTAACACTATTGTTTTTGAAGGATCGTTATTCACTGAGCCAAAAGCATTTTCTAATTCTTCTCTCGTAAATTGTAAATCACTGGAATCTACGAGTAATGTATATACATCTGCATTCCTAAGTGCATTTGCATTTACTTTTGTGGTAGTAATAAATGGTTGATTGAAATCCATTACTTTACCGCTGTCATCTATTACTATATACAAGTCGGACATTCTATCTACAATTCTTTGCAAAGCTATTGGTGTAACTTTTAAAAAGCTAAACTTAAAAAAGGCGAAATATATACATGTAGCAGAAAACGCGAACGAAATTGGTGTAGCATATTCAGAAATAGGAAAAATTTTAAATGTATAGCCGACATTTATAACTGTAGGAATAAGTGCACCAATAAATAATAAGATAGCTTGTTTAGAAAAGAATCCTGAATTCCTAAAAGAGTATCTTAGTAGTATAAAGAATGACCATGCATATAAACCAAAAGTGTATATAGAATGTACGTATGAGTATACTCCAAATTTTACGTTTTCTATGTTTGAATAGTTTTCATAAAATAAATGGTGTAAATCATTTGTCCATAATAAAATCAAAGAAAGAAGCGGAATAACAAAAAGCAGTAGATGCCATTTTTTTAATTTTATCTTTCCATTTGAAAAAATTACGGACATAAAGTAAAATGCAACAGGTGAAAAACATATTCCAATGTAAACAATATAATAATAGTATTTAAGCTCGATATTATATTTGTCCATAAATAATTCTCTTAAAATTGCAGTTAAGAGCCACTCAAGAAGCAAACCAAAGGTGATTGCTGTTATTTTTTGTAATTGCTTTTTATTTTTTTGAGAGAATATGTATCTCAGTAAAATTAATACCATTACAAATACAGCTATTAAGATATATAGAATAACTGAATTATTTGTTTTTATCATTTTCAATCACTCCCATTAACAAATTTGTAAAATTAATTAAGTATCTGCGAGAAATTTTAGGCCATTTAAAATGTAATTTTTTTAGATATTTAATTGTAAAATCTGATTTGATTTTTATACCAGTATTATAATTCAAATGGAAGTTTTTATCAAAATCAGTCATTAAGTATTTTAGTACATGTTTTCTTTTTTCATCATTTAAAATGTGTTTTATTTCTTTACTAAACTCCTCAGTCGGTAAAACGGTTATCGGCAAATTCATTTTCCTTGCAATTCTTATAAGCTTAAGTGCAGGAATAGTATTATGATTTATTAAAATGAAAACCCTATTTTTATTTGTAGAGTGTTTAATTAATTTATAAATTGCTTTAGCTGCACAATCTACTGGTGTAAATTCAAGCGGATTTTCTAGTAGATTTTCTGGTACGATTCCAATTTTAACAAGAGACATTATTCTGTTAGTAACGGCATTATTCAAAATGTTTTCCTGAAAAACTCCATCACTATAGCGAGGCATTAAATGTCCCATACGGAAAATGTGTGCATCAAGCCCCTCAGCCATTGCTTCTAAAATATACTGTTCAGCTTTAAATTTTGTGTTGGCATAAACATTATCAAGGCTTTGACCAATGTAAAAGCTAGATTCATCAAATTCTATTTTTTGTTTTTTCTTATTTGAAGGGTATGATAAATCCATTTTTAATCCACCAACACTAATAGTGGATATATGATAGAATTTTTTATTAAAAGTTTTGCAAAAATCTATCATATATTTTACACTTGTAACATTTGAGTTATAGAAATCGTTATAATTTCCAAAATGAGCAACGCGTGCAGCCGAATTTATGACAATATCTGTAGAATTTGCAAGGACTAATAATTGCTCTTGATTTAATCCAAACCCAGGTTCTGTAATATCTCCTGTTATTGCAAATATTCTTTTATCTAATAAATCATCATACTTGTTCCCAAAATAATAATTTAATTTTTGGTGTAGCCTTGCCCTTGCTGTAAGACCAGGTTGTTCCCTTACAATACAATATATATTCCCGTTTTCATGTTCAATAAATTCTCTTAGAATATGAATTCCTAAAAAGCCGGTACAGCCGGTTATTAAAACATTTTTTGGTGTATATTCTTTTATCTTATCTCGTTTAGTAGAATTATTTAGTATTTCTAGATAACTGTCAGACAGATTGTCTATTTTTTTCAGCAAAAGTTCACTTGTGTTTTTTGATTTTATTCTTTCTTCTAAATCTGCAACAGTTGAAAAGTGAAATATATCTGAATATGAAATATCCCCAGATATTTTTTGAAGCTCTAAATTTAGATTCATAGCAAGCAAAGAGTCTCCACCCAATTCGAAAAAGTTATCATTAATTCCAATCGGTTTGGTATTTAGAATCCTTTCAAAAACATCTACTAGTTCTTCTTGCAATTGTGTTTGCGGTGCAACATATTCAGTTTCATTTAATTTTAATACGTCAGAGGGCAAAGGTAAAGCTTTTCTATCAATTTTTCCATTAGGAGTATATGGCATTTCATCTAGAGCAACAAAATATGATGGAACCATATATTTTGGCAGGTGTTTCTCCAAGTATTTTCTAAGGTCATTAATAGAAATACTTCTAGAGGAAACATAATAGGCAGATAAGCAATCTCTATTATTAATAGTTTGTTTTATTACTATTACTTTTCCTATATCTGGATACTTAGAAATTAAAGCCTCAATCTCTCCAAGCTCAATTCTTAATCCTCTAATTTTAACCTGGTTATCTAAGCGCCCTAAACATAGGATATCTCCAGTAGGAGTATACCTTCCCATGTCGCCAGATTTATACATCACAGCATCTGGAATAAATGGGTTTGCAATAAAGCTTTTATTGGTAAGCACTTCATTATTTATGTATCCTTTGCCAACACCATCTCCAGAAATATATATTTCTCCCACAGCACCAATTGGAACAGGTTTCAAGTTTCTATCTAATATATAAATTTGAGTATTTGGTAAAGGTTTTCCTATTGTTATTAGCTCATCATTCATTTTAGTTAAACTTGAAAAAACTGTAGTTTCACTAGGACCATAGCCATTATAAATGGTTGCCATGCCTAATGAATGTATTTTATTTACCAAACTTAAAGGCAATTGCTCTCCTGCTAGGGTAATATATTTTAAATTGCTAAAAGCTGGGAAATCATTAATATTGTCTAAGAATATTTGCATTCTTGATGGAGTAGCTTGAATTGCTTGTATATTGTGTTTAACTACTAGCTTATTTAGTAATTTCGGAGTTGTCTGCTCATTTTCATTTGCAATAACCAGTTTTAACCCTTTTTGCAAAGATATTAAAGTCTCAAATATAAATATATCGAAACTAATTGTAGTAATTGAAACTATTGCCGTATAAGTAGGTTTGGCAAGATATTCTACATAATCATTGCAATATGCTGTTAAATTAGATAATGCTTTGTGCTTTAAGGCTACTCCTTTAGGAAGACCCGTAGAACCAGATGTGTATATTACATAAGATAAGTCTTCAGGTTCATTTATATGGGTTAAATTATCTTCGCATAATGAATAAACCAACTCATTAGATAAATCAACACATACTTTATTGCTAAATTCAATGCTATCTGCTAAATGCTTTTGTGTTAGCAATAATTTAGCAGAGCTGTTTTCAAGCATATATTTAATTCTATCTTTAGGATATGTTGGATCAATTGGGATATAAGCTGCTCCTGATTTTAATACAGCAAGTATAGCTACAATCATTTCTAGAGAACGATTAGCCATTATTCCAACTAAATCATTTCTACCAACGCCATTTTCCCTTAAATAATGAGCAAGGCTGTTTGCTTTTTCATTTAATTCTCTATAAGTTAATTGCTGGTCTTGGAAAATGACAGCAATATTATCAGGCGTTTTTTCTACTTGATTCTCAATAAGGTCAGATATTGTTTTATTTCTTGGATAATCGAGTTTTGCATCATTAAAGCCGTAAAGTATTTTATCTTTTTCTTCTTTTGAAAGCATATCTATTTCTGAAATTTTAGTATCGAAATTTTCCAAAATAGAATTTAATATATTTATATAATGGTAAGACATGTCTGTAATAAATTGCTGGTTAAATAATTCAGTGGCATATTCAAAAGAAAGCTTTGCACCATTTTGATTTGGAACAATTTCTAAAGACAAATCGAATTTAGAAATGTTCGTGTCTGGAATATAGTATTGTGTTTTAACATTATTAAATTGCACATCTTTAAAACCACTATTTTGATATATAAACATAGTATCAAACAATGGGTTTCGACTTGTATCTCTTTTAATATTTAATTTATTTACTAATTCATCAAATGGATATGTTTGATATTTATAACAATCTAATAAATTATCTTTAAGTTTCAAAATAAATTCTTTAAAAGACTTTTGACTGTCTATTGTAGCTCTTAAGGCTAGAGTATTTACAAACATACCAATTAAGCTATATGTATCAGCAATAGTTCTTCCTACAATAGGAGTGCCTACAATAATATCATCGCTAGATGTATATTTTGAAAGCAGTACATAATAAGCTCCTAGCATCAACATATAAGGCGTAACACCTAAAGTTTGTGATAACCTGTTTATTTTGTCCATAGTTTTAATATCAATGGAAGAGTAAATTTTTCTTCCTTCAAAAGATTGAACTGCTGGTCTTGGGCTTTGAGTTGGCAAATTTAATACAGGAATTTCTCCTTCGAACTGATGCATCCAATATTTTTCAGCTTCTTGCATAATACCAGAAGAAATCATTTCATTTTCAAATGCAGAATAGTCTTTATAGGTTATTTTAAGTTCTGGCAATTCTTCGTCATTATATAATTTACATAGTTCGTCTACCAAAATAGACATAGAAGTACCATCTGAAATAATATGGTGCATATCTATAAATAAAGCATATTTGCCATTACTAAAGCTTAATAATTTCGCCCTAAATAATGGAGCTTTAGTTAAATCAAAAGGTTTAACAAAGTTCATAAAAATAGTGTTTAAATCATCAAAATTTTGGCCACTTATAATATCCAATTGAAAGTCTATATTGCCTAAAACTTTTTGCACAACATTTCCTTCATGAACTTCAAAATATGTTCTTAAAGCCTCATGTCTGTTAATTAAGGTTTTTATGCTTTTTTCTAGTTTTTCTATATTTAAATTGCCTTCAAATATAACTCCTCCAGGTAAGTTATATGGGGTGCTAGAATTTCCTGCAACCTTACTTGCAAAGTATATCCTTTTTTGAGCAGAAGAAATAGGGTAGGAATCTGCTTTTGCAACTGGAGTAATAACTGCATTACTTAAAACATTGACATTTTTAGAAATAATATCTGATATGCTTTTTACTTCAGGATTGTCTAAAATATCTTTGACATAGATTTGCACCTTAAACTCATTTTGAATTTGAGCACACAAATTAATAGCTGTAAGGGAGTCTCCTCCTAAATCGAAGAAAGAGTCATCTATGCTTATTGCATTTATGCCTAAAACATTCTTAAATATATCGATTAATTTACTATCTATTTCATTTCTAGGCAAAACTATTTCCTTATTTTCCATTATAATTTCCGGCAGTGGTAGTTTTTTTCTATCAATTTTGCCATTAGCTGTGCATGGAAAATTATCTAAAGCAACATAATATGAAGGCATCATATATTTTGGCAGATACCCAGAAAGATATTTTTTAAGATTATTGGTAATATCTTTTTCTTCTGAAATGTAATAGGCACATAAACAGTCCCTTTTATTTATGGTTTGTTTTATTACAGTTACCTTTTTAATTGTTGGAAACTTTGCAATTAAAGCCTCAATCTCGCCTAGCTCAATTCTATGGCCATTGATTTTAACTTGATTATCATTTCTTCCAATAAAGCTTATAATACCGTCATAATCCCATTTTGCAATGTCTCCTGTTTTATAAGCCCTATCAATACCAAGTGTTGGGATTGATACAAATGATTTGGCAGTAAGTTCTTCGTTATTTAAATAGCCATTTGAAACGTTATCTCCAGCAATATATATTTCTCCTGGAACACCAACTGGAGCTAATTTCATAAATTTGTCCAAAATTAATATGTTTAAATTATTGAGTGGTTTTCCTATTGGCACAATGTCATAACTATTTAAAATATCTTTATTTAATAAAATTGCTGTTGCACATATAGTTGTTTCAGTTGGTCCATAAGCATTAACTATTTTAAAATTTGGGTTCAAAGAATAATATTTTTTTATAATATTTGATGGTATTGGTTCTACACCCAATAAAAGCTTATTTAATTTAACATCTTTTTCTTTCGATAAAACATTATAAACAAGATCTAAAATATTAGGTGCAATATATGCAAAAGTTATTTCGTTGGATATTATATTTTTGCAATAGTCAAATATGTTACTTATATTAGGTTCTTCATAAAGGTAAAGGGAGGCACCATTTAATAAAGCCATAAAACACTCAAAAATACTAACATCAAAAGAAATATTTGTAGATGCCAAAAGTCTATCTTCGTCGGTTATATTTCCATATATAAAATTAAAACTGTATACAAAGTTTACAAGATTATTATGACTAACTTTTACCCCTTTAGGATTTCCGGTAGTTCCAGATGTATATATGATGTACAAGTTATCTTTATTGTCTATTGCAACATTTAGATTATTATTGTTATATTTCGAATAATCAACGTTAGTAATAACTACCGTTTTTGCATTGCCCCATTGATGATCCTTTTGGGACAACACATAGTTTGCTTTGCTATTTCGAATTATATAAGAAGCCCTTTCTTCTGGCACTTCTGGTGATATTGGTAAATAAACTGCACCTATTTTAATAATAGCGAGCATAGAAATGATTAAATCCGCAGACCTATCTATCATTACAGGAACAATATCATATTGCTTTACACCAGTTTTTGTTAGATAATGAGCTAAGCTATTTACTTTTTTATTTAATTCTTCATATGTTAATTGCTTATTTTCAAACACAACAGCAATATTGTTCGGAGTTTTTTCTACTTGATTCTCAAAAAGTTCTACTATCGTTTTACCTTTTGGATAGTCAAGTTTTGTATTGTTAAATTCATGTAGAATTGAATTTTTTTCATCAGGTGTAACAATTTCAAGTTCGCTAAGTTTTGTATTTTGCTCTTCTATAATTTGCTCGATTAAATTTAAAATTCTTTTGTGAAGCATAGAAATATCATTTTCACTATATATAGAAGTTCTATAATCGTAAGCAATATCAAGGCTTCCAGTATCATCTGTGTCATATATGTGTACATTTAAGTTATCGGCTAAACAATTATTAAAGTTCCATTTTGTGTGATATTTTACTTTTGCTGTTTGCTTATTACTTCTAATATTTTGGTATGATATAGCAACATCATACAAGTTAGGAATAGATGAATCTGTTTCTCTTAAGCCTGCTAGCAAATGAGAATATGGATATTTTTGATGCCTAAGCATTCCCAGGGAGGTTGTAGTTATGTAAGTGAGATATTCTGAAAAGCTTATATCACTTTTTATATTGTATTTAAAAGGAACTGTGCTTACAAACATTCCAGTAGTATGTTTTTCTTTGAAATTGGTTCTATTTAAAATAGGTGTGCCAATAGTGAAATCGTCTAATGCTGACACACGATTAATATATAATCCATATACAGCCATGAAGAATGTATACAAAGAGGCTTTGTTTTCTTTGCAATATTCATTAATTTTTTCAACATATTTTTTAGATACATTAAATTCCATTCTTTTAGCTTCGCAGGAATTGCTTATAGACTGTTTTGAACCAGTAATTGTTGCACATTCTGGAATTTGCTTAAACGCGTTTTCCCAATATTCTTTATCTTTATTATATTTTTCACTTTCAAGATATTCTTTTTCAGAATTAATAAAGTCAACATATGATGGATAGCTTTCAGAAACGTCTTTGCGTTTATCAGTAAAATATTCATAATGTTCAATAATTCCGTTAAGAGCAGTACCAACAGTCCAAGCATCAACGATAAGGTGGTGTGCATTCATAATAAAACCACCTTCACCATTTGGAAATTCGAACATTACAAACGTAAAAAGAAGATTATCTACTACTGAAAAAGGGCATGAAACTAAAGCCTTTTCCAGCTTTGATACATCTTCTACGGACTCTATTTTTTTAACTTCAATGTTAAAAGGCACAAAATTACTTACATATTGTTTAGGACCATCTCCGTTAATTACAATTTTTAAACGAAAACTATCATTTTTTTCTATAAATTTATTGATGGATTTTTCTAAAGCTGAAAAATCTATTTTCTCGTCTATAAAAACAGTCCCACAAATATTCCCAATAGATGTATTAGGAAATACCTGACAGGTCTGCCAAATTGAGTTTTGAGGGTTGGTTAATTTATAATACTGTTTCACCATTTTTATCACCTTTAAACATATTATGTCAAAATTCAAGTTTATTTTAGCATAAGAGTAAAATAGTTGCAATAGTTTAATAAAAAAGATATAATTTCTTTTGGGTGGAGGAAATGGACTATATAATTGTTAAAAAAAGCATAAAGAATATGTATATACAAATAAAAGATGGTAAGGTATATGTTAGAGTCCCCAAAA
This sequence comes from uncultured Clostridiaceae bacterium, assembly GCA_947167695.1. GTDB lineage: Bacteria > Bacillota > Clostridia > TANB77 > CAG-508 > UMGS1754. The sequence continues at coordinate 15,046 of CAMVIX010000001.1, read as the reverse complement.
GGATGACTCAAAAAGAAATAGAAAAGCTAATAAAAGATAAAGAAAAGTGGATAAACAAACATTTAAATGTTCAAAAAGAAAAGAACGAAGATAATGAGAAATATATTGAGCTACTTGGAGAAAAATATGAAATTAATATAATCAATTCTAATAGAGACTGCATAGAAATTAAAGACGAAAAAGCCTATATTTACATCAGCAAAGACAGCACCGAGAAAAGAGAAAAACTGATAAAAAATCTATATAAAAAATGTGCTTTAACGCAGTATACAAAAACAACACAAAAGATGATGGAACTAACAGGACTTGCTCCAGACTCATGGAAAATACGAGATATACATTCAGCATGGGGAAGTTGCTCTAGCAAAAGAAATATTACTTTGAGCTTGAATCTAATCAAAAAAAGAGAAGAACTAATTGAGTATGTAGTAATACATGAACTTTGCCATTTAAAGCACATGAATCATTCTAAAGAATTCTGGAGTTTAGTAGAAAAGTACGTGCCAAATTACAAAGAATGCAGAAAAGAATTAAAAAGATAAAACAAAAATTCGCATATACATATTGACAAAACATATTTATTGTGATAATGTTACATAAGTGTTTTGACTTCACCCCATGGCATCATACGGCCTAATTTAGCAATGTATAAAAGTATACATTGTTAAATTTAACTATATGGTAAAGGGGGTGGTGCTATGGACGTATTAATTGGAATTGGATTTGTGCTTCTATGTTTATCAGTTCTTGTTTTTGTTTGCGGCCTAATACGGATACAGCTTCAAGATAACAAAAAAAGAACTTGATGTTACCCCGCCAAGAGAAACATCAAGTCAAAACCCAAGGGAATAAGCGTATGCTTATTCCTTTTTATTGTACTATCATTATAGCATGTTTATTCACAAAATGTCAATCTGTTGTGAAACAATGTTTAAGAGTGAAGACTTTTGGTAATAATAACCATATAGTGGAGGTATATTATGTACAGATATAAACCAAAAGAAATAAAACATCCAAAATTAAAGAGAATTTTAAGTTTGTTTGGAATTGTAATTTGTGTTGCAGTAGACAGTATTTTATTACATAACATGTATCTAGGAATAGAAATAAAGCCATTTGAAGAAGAAGTTAATGAGACTAATGTAAGTTTAAATAGAAATTTAGCAGAAAGCAAATTAAAGGGGCAAGAAATTAGTGAGATGATAGAGAATGTAAGCCACAGTATTGTTGGAATATCTAAACTGAAAAGCACAGGAAATACAGTATTTTTAAGTGATGCAAATTCGCAGCTAGGACTAGGCACAGGAATAATTATAACAGATAATGGATATATTCTAACCAACGAGCACGTATCAGGTGGGAAATATGCTACTTGTTATGTTACACTAGAAAGTGGAAAATCATATAGTGGAAACGTAATATGGGCAGATAGTGAAATAGATTTATCTATTGTTAAAATTAATGCAAGAGGGTTAAAATATGTGCTACTTGGAGATTCTGAAAACGTAAAAATAGCTGATATGGTGTATGCTATAGGAAATCCGATTGGATTTGAATTTCAACGAACAGTAACTGGTGGAATAGTAAGTGCGAAAAATAGGACTATTAAACTAGAAGAAAATGGCCAAGAGGTTTATATGGAAGACCTAATACAAACAGATGCAACAATAAACCCTCGGAAATAGTGGCGGACCACTGATAAATGCAGATGGAGAAGTAATAGGAATAAATTCGGTAAAAATTACATCTGCTGAAGGAATAGGATTTGCAATTCCTATAAACATTATTAAGCCAATAGTAAATAAATTAGTAAACAACGAATCAGTAGAAGAAGCATATTTAGGTATATTTGGATATGACAAGGAGGTTATTCCTTATATAGAATCAAAACAAGATTTAGACTCCGGAGTATATGTAGCGCAAGTTGCACTAGATGGACCATCTAGCAAGGCAGGAGTTAAAATTGGAGATGTTATTTGCAAAATAGACGATACTAAAATAGAAAAAATGAGTGAACTAAGGAGCTACATTTATAGTAAAAGTCCTGATGATAGGGTCGTGCTAACCGTTGTAAGGAATAATAGAGAGTATACGATAGAAGTAATTTTGTCTAAAAAAATATAGTGGCGGGGCTTGTCCCCGCTTTTTTAAGATGATATAATACATCAAAAAGGAGGAGAAATATGAAAGAATTAATTATTAAAAAATGTGCAAAATGCGGAGCAGTAGTACATATTATGGAAGACTGTAACTGCCCATGTGGAATTCAGTGTTGCGGAGATGAAATGAAGACGCTAGTTCCAAATTCAGTAGATGCAAGTGCAGAAAAACATGTGCCAACTTATGAAACAAAAGAAGGGAAAATCTATGTTACCGTTAATCACGTAATGGAAGAAGAACATTATATTGAATGGATTGCCTTTGCATATAAAAACAAAACAGTATTCAAATATTTAAAACCAGGAAAAGAAGCAAAAGCACATTGCAAATATAAACCAGGTATGAGAGTATATGCATACTGCAACAAACATGGACTATGGAAAACAGATGTGGAGTAATAAAATGAAAAAAATTAAAGTATTAGGAATTATCATATTAGCAATTGCGGTTATTATATTGCTATTTATTGGCAAAAATCCACTTATAAAAAGACTTTATGACGAGCTAAAAAATTTCAAATCATTTATGGTTGTAAAAACTTCGGGTTATTATCAAAACATAGATCAAAATAAAAAGTACTATAAAGACGAAAAGAATATAAGAATTCCAATTCTTATATATCATGAAATACCTAATAAAGAGCCTACAAGAGACCAGTTTTATATGCAAACGACTGCAAAAAAATTTGAAAAGCAACTTAAAGGTCTGCTAGATGAAGGCTACCAATTTATTAGCTATGACAATTTGGTAGAGTATAGCAAAGGAAAAAAAGCTATAACGGAGAAAACTCTACTTTTAGGTTTTGATGACGGCTGGATAGGCAACTATACAAATGCATTTCCTATACTTAAAAAATATAATATTCCAGCAGCAATATATGTAGTAGATGATCAAGTTGGAACTGAGAATTATTTTAACTGGGAACAGGCAAAAGAAATGGCAGGTAGCGGACTTATCAGTATATATTCTCATGGAAGAACTCATATATATTATAACAAAGAAACACCAGAAACCCTAATAAATGATGTAAACGTAGCATATGAAAACATAGAAAAAAATATAGGCAAAATAAAGAACAAGGTGTTTACATATCCTTTTGGAGCTTATACAGAGGAACAAATAGAAAAGATGAAACAAGCAGGGTTTATACAAAATTTAACAGATGATTTGATTAATTACAGCAATACCCTTGATTTATCAAGACTTCACAGATATTATGTAAAACAAAATGAATCATCATATACTATTATAAAAAATGTATGTGAGCTATAATAAGCAAAACTGACCACTGGGTATAGTGATTTTTTAAATTTATAAATATATAATAATGGGGACAGGATAAATCCTGTCCCCAAAAAAAGCAGGGAAAATCCTGTTGCTGGAAGAGAAAGGTGGTAGCTTTATGGAAGACCTAAAATTTAGAAATCCAAAGGAATTTGATAACATTAAGGAAATTATATTTAACTCAGCTGAAGAATATGGAGAAAACACAGCATTTGTAATAAAAACAAAAGAAGATGGAAAGGTTAATTATACAAACATTAGCTATAAAAAGCTCTTAGAAGATATAAATGCACTAGGTACGGCTTTATATAACCTAGGATTTAAGGGAAAGAGAATAGCAATAATTGGCAAAAACAGATATGAGTGGGTGCTTTCGCACCTAGCTAATGTAATGGGTGGAATTGTTTCAATTCCACTTGATAAAGATTTGCAACTAGAAGAATTAGAAAATTCTCTTGTAAGGAGCAAGGCAGATGCAATAGTATATGATGATAAACTAGAAGAATTTATGCAAGAAATAAAGCAAAGAAACAATACAAATGTAAAAGATTATATATGCATGACGGGAAAAATAGCAGAGCTTATAGATAGAGGAAATGAGCTGATAAAGAAGCGGAGAAAACGAATATGTAAACTACAAAGTAGATAGCGATTGTATGAGTGTACTATTATTTACATCTGGCACTACAGATAAGTCTAAAGCTGTAATGCTATCTCAAAAGAATATTGCATCAAATGTACACGCGCTTAAGTGCGTAGAGGACATACAAAGTACAGACACAAATATAGCCTTTCTTCCGTTCCATCATATATTTGGCTCCACCTGTATTATTTTAATGCTTGCATGCGGAGTAAGAAACACATTTCCAGACGGGCTGAGGTACATAAAACAAAATATGCAAGAATACAAAGTATCGCTATTTGTTGGTGTACCAGTTCTTATAGAAGCAATGTACAAGGCAATTGTAAAAGAAGTGGAGAAGCAAGGTAAGACAAAAATGGTTAAAATAGCAACCAAAATAAGTAATTTTTTACTAAAGCTTCATATTGATGTAAGGAGAAAGCTGTTTAAGAAAATTCTAGATGGCTTAGGCGGAGAACTAAGATTGGTAATATCAGGCGGGGCCGCTGCAGAACCAGTTTCTACAAAAGGGTTTAACGATTTAGGAATAATAACACTTCAAGGTTATGGGTTAAGTGAAACAGCGCCTGTAATTGCGGCAGAATGTAAAAAGAAAAGGAAGATTGGCTCAGTAGGTTTCCCAATGATAAATGATACCCTTGAAGTGGTGAACAAAGATGAAAATGGAATTGGAGAGATACGTGTTAAAGGACCAAACATTATGCTTGGTTATTATGAAATGCCAGAGCTTACAAATGAATGTTTAAAAGACGGTTGGTTTTATACAGGTGACCTAGGTTATTTTGATAAAGATGGTTTTTTGTTTTTAACTGGAAGAAGTAAAAATCTGATAGTATTAAAAAATGGTAAAAAGGTATTTCCAGAAGAAATGGAAACACTTGTAAATGGATTAGACCTTGTTAGTGAATGTATAGTTTTTGGAGAGCCAAAAGAACAAGATGAAAACGACATAATGCTTGCAGTAAAAATAGTTTATGATGAGGAAGTAATAAAAGAAAAATACAGTAATTTAACAGAAGGAGAATTAAAACTTGAAGTGTGGAACCAAATAAAAGCTTTGAATAATAAATTCCCAAAATACAAACACATAAAGAAACTTATAGTATCGCATGAAGAGTTAATAAAAACTACTACAAAAAAAGTTAAGAGAAATGATGAAATTAAGAAAATTTTAAGCAAAAGTTAGTGAGTAACTGGGACAGGATTTATCCTATTCGTTACTTGATGTATAAGGAAAATCTATTTTTGCTTGAAAATTCAGCAAATATGGGGACAGGTTTATAAACCTGTCCCCATATTTGACTGAATTTTCACATTTTGGAGATGGGATAATGTTATATATAACAATAGACGAAATATAGAATTTTGCAGGTGAAACGAGGTGTTTTTCGCACAACTTTGGAGCAGGTTAAAACCTGGTCCAAAGTTGATTGCGAAAAATAGCGGAGCGTCCGCAGTTGAACCGAAAAATTGCTATATTTCGTCTAAACAAGTCAAGGGTGCAGGATAAATCCTGTACCCTAAAATTTACAAACTTTACTTCCATTAGAATGAATAATATGCTATAATATTGGCGAAAGGTTGGAAGCAAGATGAATAAAACAAAAAGAAGAATTTTTACTACAGCTATAAAGCTATTTGCAGAGAAAGGCTACGAAAGCACTGGTATAGAAGAAATAACTGCTGTTGCGGGAGTGGCAAAAGGCTCACTTTATTATCATTTTGAGACTAAAGAGGAGCTTTTTGATATGTTACTAGAAGAAGGAGCAAAGCTTTTAAACAATAGCATAGAAATAAAATCAAGGCATTGCGAAAATGCGCTAGAAAAATTAAAAGCTCTTATAATGGTACAAATAAAATCTATAGTAAAATACCAAGATTTTGTAACGGTAATAATAAACAACACAATAGGAGAAACATCACGCACCAAAAAATGTCAAGCAGCTGTGTATGAATATGTAAGCAAAATAAAAGAGATAATAGATGAAGGAATTTCAGAGGGTATATTTTATGAAGGGGATTCAGAAGGAATTGCAATAGGAATTTTTGGAATAAACTTTTCAAGTATTCTTTATAGAATTAAACAGGAAAGTAATGTAACAGCAGAACAGATTTACAAAAGCTATATTGAAACAGTTATAAGAGGAATAACTAAATAAGTAAAGAATCTAAACATTGTAGAATCAAGCTATATGTGGTAAAATATATAATAGTTTATTTTAGGTAGGAGAAAAATTTGATGAATAAGTGGAGTAGAATATTAATAATTGTATTTTTGTTTTTGCTAGTTCCCGTAATATGCTTTTTCATATATGTGAATTTTACAAAAGATGAAAATGAGGATAAGAATTTAGAAGGAAACACAAAAAATGCAGAAAGCGTATTCACATTAGAAAACTATCCAAGAGTAGATGTATCAACAGGTATGCAAGAACTTAGCAATGCATATATTCGTAAATTAACAGGAAAAGATGTAAACTCTAACCAAATTCAATATACTAATTCAGAAACTGCGTATAATAAGCTAATAGATGGCAATGTAGACCTAATTATTGTTCCAAATCCTGATGAGAACCAATTGAAAATGGCAAGAGATAAAGGAATAGAATTAGAAATTACACCATTAATAGAAGACGGATTTATATTCTATGTAAATAATGAAAATCCTGTAAATGACTTAACTCTTGAGCAAATACAAAAAATTTATAGTGGTGAAATTACAAACTGGTCTAAAGTAGGGGGAAATAATAGCGAAATAGTTGCACTGCAAAGAAATGCAAATTCGGAAAATCAAAACGGAATGATATCCCTTGTAATGGAAGGAAAGCAAATAAAAACACCAACTGTTGAAGAAAAAGTATGGGAAAAAAGGATAATTTCCAATATAGTTTCAGATTTTGATAATGGTTTAGATTCAATAGGCTATTCATATTTTTCATATGCGCATACTATGTATGATAGTACATATCAAAATGTACTAGATGGAATCAAAATATTAAATATAGATGGCATACAACCTAGCTTTGAGAACATCCAAAGCGGAGCATACAAGCTAAAGATGCAGTATTATGTAATAATAAAAAAGGATAGTCAAGAAAGTAGCAATGCAAAAAAACTAAAAGACATAATGATCTCCGAGGAAGGAAAAAATATAGCAAAGGAGGCAGGATATGTTCCAACAAGGTAGGAAATATGAAGGAGAATATGCAACATTTATTGTAGAAAAGCATGTTTTGCCGTGGAAAGTAATAATTGCTTTTTTTATATATATACTTATATGCGCAATTATTACAATTTCAGCTATAGTAATAGAGAACCAAAACAAGGAAAACTTAAGGAAATTAAGTGACATTGAATATAAAAAAGAAATGAATGAAAAGATGAAAATAGCTTCTTTAACTGAAAGGTATAAGTTAAATGATATAGATGCTATTACATACACAGAAAATATAGGGAAAAATAGAGAAAATCGAACTATAAATGATGAAAATCCAACAAAACTAACAATTAAATATCTTGCTATAAAAGGGCTAAAAAACAAAGATGTTGAAAATAAAGTAAATGTTAAAATTAGCGATGAAATGACTAAATGGTATTCAAACGATGATTTGAAAAATGAGGACATTGACTATATAAATATTTCTGCTACTTTAACTGGCAATTATGCAAATACTATATCGTTATACATTAATAAAACAACAAAATACATAAGTAGTGCAGACGAAAGAACATACACAAAGCTCTTAAATTTGGACTTAAATACAGCAGAAGAACTGGAATTTGAGGATATATTTTTACCTGGAGTAAGCATAAAAAACATTATTTCACAAGTGGTATATGATAATTTGGTAAATAAATATGCAATGATAGACCTAGATGGGAACGGAAGCGTGGATGCTTACGAAGAGAACATGAACAAGGTAAATATGAAAGACATTGAGGAAAAGGTGTATACTGCAGTAAGAGTATATAATGAAAATGGAGTTAAGTATTTTTATTTCAATGGCAGTATGGTTCGCTTTGAGCTTGATAAAGCATGGTACACAATGAACATATGGGAGTATTATGATAAGATAGCAATTTATAAGCGTTTTACACTAGAAAAAGATATATTTGATGGAACTCATAAGAAAAATGCAGAGAATTTTGTATGCCAGAATATTAACGAAAATGATGAAGGGGAAACAATTATAGATAACTTAATATGCATAAGAATACAAAAAGAGGATTTGAAAAACAAAAGCCAATATTATATAGATAAGTATAATGAGTATGCTAGCAATACAGATAGAATTATAGAAATACTAAAAAAACAAGCAAATGATAATAAAGGACAGGTAATTGTTTTTTTGAGTAATATTAATATAAATGAGTTAAATGACTATTGGAGCTATAAAAACGGAGACGAAGAAAATGCAGAAATAAAGAAAACAGACTTTTTAAATGATTATGAAATATGTGAAATTAACAGAAATGAATGTGCAGTAGTAATAGAAGAAAAATTTTTCAAAGAAGAATTTTTAAAAAATTTATATGAAAAGAATTATACAGTTAAGGATTTAGTAGATTTTTCAAAAGAAAAACTATTTTCTGTTGCAGGGAATAAAGCAAAACTGGAGAACAACAGTGATAAGAATTTAGTAATTGATTTAGTAACTAATCTATCACCAGAAGATGTTATAGATAAGCAATTTTCAATAAAAGCTAAGGAAATTGAAGATTACATATCTAAAAAAGATTGGATAAATGACGAAAAAGATTTGGACAATATGGTACAGTTATTTAATGCAAATTTAGATATATTAGACGGAAAATTTAAAGATTCTAATGATGAAAAAATCAATCAAACAAAAGAGAAGTATAGAAAAATAGCCAAAGATATAGAAATAGAGATGTATGATACTAAATTAATAGCAGAAATAAAACAAACATATGAAGAATTTGTAAGTGGGACAAAAATAACAAGGGAAAGTGAGAATGCCAATAGAATTTTGGCACAGGCTGAAAGACTTTCTAAGAGCTTAGAAAAAGAGTATGATAAAAACATTTACAATAATAGAGAAGTTACAAGACTATTATCAGAATATAATAGCAAGTTGCTTGAACTACAAATATGGGCAAATCTAATAATAAACCAAGAACAACATAATAATAGAGAAAATAATCAGACAGGAAGGGAAAACAATACTACTACAACTAACGTCATTATTAATAATAGCACAACGAACGATATAACTAATAATACAACAAGCAATCAAACAACAAACACGCCAGTAAACAACACGGCAAGTAATACCACGACAAATCAAATAGTAAATAACACATCAAGTAACAAAATTACAAACAGCACAACAAATCGCATTACAACTAATAATATAACAACTAAAGAGAATACAATAAACAAAACCAAAGAAAATTCAACTGATAACCAAAGTACAAACGAGAGTGGCAACAGCATATAAAGGTGAAGTGATAAACTAGAAAGGAAAGACATAGATGCTTGAACTTAAGAATATAAAAAAAGTATATAAAACTTCTACCGAGGAAGTGACAGCATTAAAAGGCATCAGCATAAAATTTAGGGAGTCTGAATTTGTTTCTATTTTAGGACAAAGCGGATGCGGTAAAACTACGCTTTTAAACATCATTGGTGGACTAGATAGATATACATCAGGCGACCTTATTATAAATGGTAAATCTACGAAGAAATTTAAAAGCAGAGACTGGGATGCATACAGAAACTATAAAATAGGATTTGTGTTCCAAAGCTATAATTTAATTGGACACCAAACTGTATTATCAAATGTGGAGTTAGCACTTACAATAGGTGGAATTTCAAAAAAAGAGAGAAAAGAAAGAGCAATAAAGGCATTAGAAGAAGTAGGGCTAAAAGAGCATATCCATAAAAAGCCAAATCAGCTGTCTGGAGGTCAAATGCAAAGGGTTGCTATAGCAAGAGCATTAGTTAACAATCCAGATATTATTCTAGCTGATGAGCCAACAGGTGCATTAGATACAAAAACAAGTGTGCAGGTAATGGACATACTAAAGAAAATATCAAAAGACAAATTAATAATAATGGTCACTCACAACCCAGAACTGGCAGAAACATATTCTAGCAGAATTATAAGAATATTGGATGGAGTAATAACAGAAGATTCAAATCCTATAAGAGAAAGCGAAACACAAGGAAAAGCAGATAAGAATGAAATCGGAAGGACAACAATGTCATTTTGGACGGCATTTAGACTAAGTCTAAATAATTTGCTTACTAAAAAAGGAAGGACAATTTTAGTAGCATTTGCTGGATCAATAGGTATTATAGGAATTGCACTTGTTCAATCAGTATCAAATGGATTTCAATCATATGTTGATAGCATACAAGAAGAGGCACTTACTTCATACCCTCTAACAATTTCGCAAGAATCGACAAATTTAACGGGAATGCTGCTTGCAATGAGAGGTTCAGGAAATGGCATTGCAGAACCGGGAAGAGTAAAAGAAGAACAGTATATGTCAAATATGCTTTCAAACATGAGCGCAAACGATTTAAAGAGCTTTAAAAAATATCTTGAGAAAAATAAAAACGATATTAAGAATGATATTTCAGAAATCGACTACATATACGGTGTAGAACCTAATATATATGCTATTGATGCTACAGAAAAAGTAGCAAAACTAAGCCCATTGAATTTATTCCAATCATCTTTTAGCAATTCAAGGATAATGAGCTCAGCAACATCAATATATTCTCAAATGATAGATGACAGAGAAACATTAAATAAATCATATGATATTTTAGCTGGTAATTGGCCTGAAAAATACAATGAAATGATTATTGTGCTATATGATAGAAGTTCTATTTCAGACTTGCTGGTATATGCACTAGGATTAAGAGACACTAATGAACTTACTCAAATTGTTTCAAAAGTAATGAATGGGGAATCTGTAGATATTAATAATGAGCCGTTTAACTTTACTTACGATGATTTAATGAATTTAGAATTAAAGCTTATTATGCCAACAGATAAATATAGGTATAATGAAAAATATGGCATTTATGAGGACATGAGTGGGGACGAGGAGTATCTAAAAAATGTATATGACAATAGTGAAAATTTAAAAATAGTAGGGATTGTAACACCTAAAGAGGGAGTTACTACAACTGCTTTAAGCCCGGGAGTTAACTACAGAAGTGACCTAGTAGACCACATAATAGAATACTCTGCAGGAACAGATATAGTAAAGAGGCAACTCCAAAATCCAGACATAGACATACTTTCAGGGAACAGATTTGACGACCCTAAGAATAATCTAAATTTAGACTTTACAGATTTAATCAGCATTGATGCTAACAAATTAAAAAGTGCATTTAGTATAGATATAGATGAAAACTTTTTGCAAAACCAGACACAGAGCTTTATGACTGAAATTGCAAATGGTATAACTGCAGACATAGAAACTGCAAGAGCTAATTTTAACGATAGATTAAAAGAGTTTGCTGGAAAATTAGCAGATAGCTTAAAAGAAAACATAAATGAAGAGGAAGTAGACGAAACTGTTAATAAATTTATAAAACAAAAAGAATTCCAAGATGCAATAAAAAATCTTGAAAACGAATATGGTATATCAAAAGAGACACTTGAAAAAGCATATTCTGGTGCGTTAAAAGGACTGTTAATTGCATACTTAAATGTAGAAAATGAAGTAAATAAAATAAAAGAAGAAACAAAAGATATAACTAAAGAAGATGTGGAAAACATTATAAAAGAAGCCAAAAAAAATGCAAAAGAAAGATTTGACAAAGAGGAATTAAAGAAATATATAGAAATTTATACAGATACAGCAGCTATGCAAAAAATGTCAGATACAATGGCTAGGAACATGGTGGAAAGCTTTATGAGAAGATATGTTCTTTCAAAAGTAGGAGATTTAAGCCAAAATGTAAGTAAAATGATGGGAAATGCTTTTAATATAGATCCACAAAAAATAGCAAGTGCATTTAGCATGAATATGAGCGAAGAACAGCTTGCAAGGATAATGTCAGCAATGCTTTCTAAAACAAATGCAAATGCGAAAGTGAATTTAATTACTTTTGGATACCAAGATAAAGAGGAGCCAACATATATTGCTTTTTACTTCAAGAGTTTTGAAGGAAAGGAAAACTTTAAAGATTTTATAACATCATATAATGAGCAAGTAAAAGAAAATGGACATGAAGATAAGGTAATCAATTATACAGATACAACAGGAATACTTATGGAAAGTGTGAAGATTATTGTAAACGCCGTAACATATGTGCTAATTGCATTTATCTCAATTTCTCTTGTAGTTTCTTCCATAATGATAGGAATTATAACATATATTTCTGTATATGAAAGAACAAAAGAAATTGGAATTTTAAGAGCCATAGGTGCATCAAAAAGGAATATATCATCAATATTCAATGCAGAAACGTTTATAATAGGACTACTTTCTGGGCTTTTTGGAATAGGTATAACATGTGTAATAATTCCAATAATTAATGCAATACTACATCATTTTGCAGGAAATATTCCACTAAATGCAACATTTTACCCAGAAAATGCCATGGCTTTGGTGTTGCTAAGTATAGTTTTAACGTTAATAGGTGGACTAATTCCAGCAAGAGCAGCGTCTAAAAAAGATCCTGTAATTGCACTTAGAACAGAATAAAGAGGTATAATATGGAAAGAGAGAAGAAAATTATTAAAACCAGCATGCTGGGGATAGCTGTAAATATTGTTTTAGTTATATTCAAGGCAACTGTTGGGTTTATAGCAAATTCTATTGCTATTATTTTAGATGCAGTAAATAATTTAACAGACGTAATATCGTCAGTTGTAACAATAGTTGGAACAAAACTCGCAGGTAAGGCACCAGATAAAGAACATCCATACGGGCATGGAAGAATTGAATATTTAGCATCCTTAGTGGTGTCAGAAATAGTTCTTCTAGCAGGTGTTACAGCAATAAAGGAATCTATAGAAAAAATAATTAATCCAGGAGAGACAGACTACTCGATAATATCATTAGTTATAATTTCAGTTGCAGTTCTTGCAAAATTCTTTTTAGGAAGATATGTAAAAAAAATTGGTAAAACTGTGAATTCGCAAAGTTTAGTAGCATCAGGCCAAGACGCTTTTATGGATTCTATACTTTCATTCACCACTTTAGTAGCAGCAATAATAAATTTTATATGGCATTTAAGATTAGAGGGATACTTAGGAGTAATAATATCTGTTGTTATTATTAAATCCGCAATAGAAATGCTAAAAGAAACTGTAAGAATTGTGATAGGTGAGAGGGCAGATAAGGAAATAACTGAAAAGTTAAAACAAAAAGTATGTTCATATGAAAACGTTCAGGGAGCATATGACTTAACGCTTCATAACTATGGCCCATCAAAAACAATAGCTACAGTACATATACAAGTACCAGATGAAATGCGTGCAGACGAAATACATATCCTTACAAGACAAATTTCGATGGATATATATAATGAATATGGAATTTTGCTAACAGTAGGAATATATGCTGCAAATGATAGGGAAGAATATAAAGAAATAAAGAAAACATTAGCAGATATAATAAGCAATTATAAGGACTTAAAGCAAATTCACGGCTTTTATGTGGATGAAAAAAATTGCAATATATATTTTGATTTAATAATAGATTTTGCATGCGAGAATCAAGAAGATGTAAAAAATGAAGTTATCCAAAAAATGGAGGAAAAATATCCAAAATACAAGTTTAATGTTATTTTAGATGCAGACTTTAGTGATTAAAGAAATATGTAAACTGATATAAAACGTGAGCCAACTGGGGACATTCCTGCGAAGCAACTTAAGTCCTCTTTGGCTCACCTATGTTTGTTATATTTTAAGCAAGCACCATACCAAGTACAAAAATACCAAGATTATCATTATAAATTTCATCAAATTGACTTATAGGAAGCGGGTTTTCACCGAGGCCTGCTTCTATTGTATATCCAGGGCGATTATATTGCAATATAAACCAATCTTTGTAACCTGCAAAGCTCGAATTAAATGCAACATTGGCAACAGTATAGCCACTTGCACTTGCGAATCTATTTGCAATTTCAAATCCACGAGGTGGATTAATGTTTTGAAAATTCCAGTAAATTTCCTTGCCCTGAGTGTGATATGCAATTACTAAGCTAAAATTATGAGCAAGAGTAAAATTGTATATAGCCAAAGATTCTGGAGCCACAAGTGGACCAAATCCAACGAAGTCTCGAGGAGCAGGAGAGGTAAAACCTTGTGCAAATTTAATTTGTCTTGCCTGCTCCCAACCGAGCAGGAAATTGCAAATTTAAATCCACACCTGTGAGCTTTAAAAACTTCCAACCACAAAAATAAGTAAATAAAATGCAGTAATCATCTATATTACAGAGTATTTCAAATTAAAAGAAATATTCTGTATTTTTTTATTGTATAGGAAAAATCGCACCTTTTATGGAGCACAAAGTGCTCCGCTACGAATTATATTGCAAACGTTGTAGCGGAGAACAAGCGAAGCGCGTTCTCCATAAAGTGGCGAAGCCACCTATGTTCTGCTTTTACTGCTAGAATTGGAGTGGGAAAATGGAAGAAAAACAAAGAAATAGAGTAGGATATTGCACGGCATATTTGAAGTGAAAAATATCTCCCAGCGGGCTAAAAAGGGTTTTAGGGATTTTGCCATAAACAGCAAAAATGGTGTCAAAACACCAAGCTGGCGAATTTTGGGCACTAAAAAATGCTCTCCAAAATTTGGAGCAAAATAGATTTGCTCTATAAAATTTGTAGATAGGTAGAATAAAAAAATAAAGAATGGTATAATGATTTTGAATAGAAATTTATCGTAATTTATTTGTTAACAAAATAAGTAATATTGTTAACAAGTTGAAGTTAAAATATAAGTGAGGTTAAATGGAAA